>JADGCE010000118.1 GCA_015229095.1 Magnetococcales bacterium
CCCATGAAAGGGCGGTTGGTTTGCCGCGCAGGCCAATCCCCGGCCCCCCCCCATGCGGGGTGTGACCGCGCCATGGCGCGCCCCCCCCCCCCCCCGCATGGGGACCGGAAGAAAACCTTGGCAAACCAAGGGACAAACAGCCTCCCTACGCCTCCATGGCATCCAGCCAAACCAGCATTCTCCTGGTTTTCCTGGAAAGCTTTACCGCCGAAACATCCCTCTTGTGCTGTCTTTTTGCATATTTTTTCATGGTCCATCTCCTTTTGTTGGTGGCCGTGGAGCTGCTTGGGCCCCACTTTTGTGATAGATCACTGTGAAACCTTCTGCTTGATAAAGAAAGCAAGAAAAAGGCCACTCTCCACACGCTTCATGCCATGACATCCCGGGATCGCCCCTGTCCGGGCATTGACCCGACCCATGGGACAGGCTAAAATCGAGGGGAGAGATGGGGTAGGTTGGATGGCCATCCGCAACATGGCGACCATGGGAAAAATCTGATTTTTAATAGATAAACGCCTTATGATCAGATACTTGTTTCCGAGAAATCTCACATGAAAGCTCCACCACCGCAGGATGATGCTGCCCCAGAGACAACCCGGGATGAGCCCGTTGTGAGCGCGCCGGGCACCCTGCCGGCCAGCATTGCCGTCATGGACAGAAACGACCCGGTCCGCAAAGAGTGGGAGAAAAGTCACCGTCAGAAAGACGACGGTACCTGGGTCAAAGCCGCCGGGGCCATTGGAGCTGCCGAGGAGGGGCTGGTTCTCTCTGACAAGCAAAAGAAAATGATCAGGGAGATTGTGGTCATGGCAGTCATTGGCGTGGTCTGCCTGGCGGCTGTCAACCATTACCGCAACACGCTCCATGAGAAGAGGGCAGCCGTTTTGACCCACATGGCCGCCAAGGGATTCCAGATGAGCGACCCGGAGGTCAGAGCAGCCTACCGGGCGGCCAATATGACCCTCTGGCTGCCGGAGTTGGATCGCCTGCTGGAGTCCCTGAAGGGCAGCCGCAAAAGGATAGCCACAGAAGAGCCGCAGAGCAATCCTGAAGGGGGTAGCTACGTGGATTATATCCAACGACACAACTTGCCATTCGACGAGCGGGACGCCATGGAGTGGCAAGCCCGCAGCATGCGCGCCCCCATCAGTGCCAAGCCCCCTCCGGATCCCTCCCCAGTAGAGGAGGAACCCTGATCCGAAGCGGCCTCTATTCCATCTCCTCCAGGGGCAACTCCCCGGTGACATTTCTGAGAGGCTGCTCGGTGCAGGGGGTGCTGCTGCCCACAAAAGCGGCACCGTTCAAAAAGCCGTAGGGCAGCAACGCCCCGCGACTGGCGCGCGCCCCCCGCCACGGTGTGAGGTCCAGCAATACTTTCTGGCGTTTGCCCGAATCCAGGGTGATGCCCTTTTCCGGGGTAAACGTGATCACATCCACCAAACTCTCCTCTCTTGCCAGCCGTTGAATGCGTACCCCCTTGCCCTTGGGCAGCAAGGGAAATTCGTTCACCCCGCACACCAGCAACATGCGGGGAGTGAGGACCGCCAATTCTGGACCCAGGATCGGTTGAATGTGCAGCAGTTGATCCTGCGGCTTGAAGAGAATACCCTGTTTGCCGGCACGATAATTGGTGAGAAGATCGCTGCCGCGCATCCGAAATCCCTGCCCTTGCCGGGTGGCGACAAAATATTCCCGCTGGGCATCCACCACCATGGCCCAGACAATGGGATCCGGTCCCTCGATGTCGAAAAGTACCGTCAACGGCTCCCCGAATCCCTTGCCCGCCGGCAGTCGGTCTGCCAGCAGAGAAAAGAGTTTGCCAGAGCGGGAGACAAAGGCGATGGTGTCATTGGTATAAGCCTTGATCCGCTGCAACAGGCCATCCTCTCCCTTGAAGCGGATCTTGCTGATGTCCGGCTCCTCATAGCCCCGAATGCCCTTGACCCAACCTTTGACCGACAGGATCATGGTCAGGGGCTCTCGCGGGGTTAAATCTTCCCGCTTGACCGTAACCTCCCTGGGAGGATCGGCCAGCTCGGTACGGCGAGCATCGGCAAACTCCAACCGGGTCTGACGCAACTCTTCGGCAATCGCCTGCCACAGCAGCGGCGGCTCCGCCAGCAAGGCCCGCAACTGTTGGGCGCGGGCCTCTTTGTCAGCGATCTCCCTTCGAATATTCATCTCTTCCAGGCGACGCAGGGCACGCAGACGCAGATTCAACACGGCCTCCGCCTGGACAGCATCCAGGGAAAAATATTCCATCAACACCGGGGCCGGTTCGTCATACTCCTTGATGATGGCGATCACCTCATCGATCTGCAGATGGACGATCAAAAAGGCGGCCAGCAGATGCAAACGGCTGCCGATGCCTGCCAGTTCGTGGCGCATCTGGCGGGTCCAGACGGTAAAACGGTGCTGCAACCAAGCCTGCAACAGCTCTTTCAGGTTCATCACCTGGGGCCGGGTGGCGGCGGTGATGACGTTCAGATTGACGGCAACCCGCACCTCCAGATCGGTATTTTTGAAGAGATAGGCCATGATCAATTCCGGATCCAGGCGCAGCAGTTGCGGCTCCAGAACGATGCGGATTTCGCTGTCGGACTCATCCCGCACATCGGCCAGCAGCGGACATTGGCGGCTGAGAATGAGCTGGGCAATCCGCTCGATCAGCCGGGATTTGGAGACCTGATAGGGAATTTCATGGATGACGATGCGCCACCCACCGCGTATTGCCCCTTTTTCGTAGGGAATATCCTCTTTGAACCAGCGACTGCGCAGGCGCAGGCTGCCCTTCCCGCTGCTGTAGAGCTCCTGGCGTTCTGCCAGGGAGGCCAAAAGAACACCCCCGGAGGGAAAATCCGGTCCCGGCAGCCAGTGCAGCAGCTCCGGCAGGGTGATGTCGGGATTTTGGATCAATTGCAGACAGGCATCCAAAATTTCCCCAACGTTGTGGGGGGGAATGGCGGTGGACATTCCCACGGCGATACCGGTGGAACCGTTGGCCAGCAGGTTGGGAAAACGGGCCGGCAAGACCACAGGTTCCTGGGAAGATCCATCGTAGGTATCGACAAAATCGACGGTATCCTGGTCCATGGCCTCCAGCAGCGCGCTGGCCACCCGGGTGAGGCGGGCCTCGGTATAGCGCATGGCGGCTGCACCGTCGCCATCGACATTGCCAAAATTGCCCTGCCCGTCCACCAGGGGATAGCGGACGGCAAACTCCTGAGCCAGGCGCACCATGGCATCGTAGGAGGCCTGATCGCCGTGGGGATGATATTTGCCGATCACATCGCCCACCACCCTGGCCGATTTTTTGAAGGGGGTGCCGGGTTCCAGGTGCAATCCCCGCATGGCAAAAAGAATGCGGCGATGCACCGGCTTCAGCCCATCCCGCACATCCGGCAGCGAGCGACTGATGATGGTGGAGAGGGCATAGGCCAGATAGCGGCTCTCCAGCTCCAGACGGATCGGCGCATCCTGGATATGGCCTGCCTCCAGACCTTGATCGGCACGGCTCATGACGGCTTATCCCTCTCCAACGTCGTCGCTCTCTATTTCGGGTTCCTGGCCGGGTTTTTTGGTGTAGCCTTTACCCTTGCCGGTTTTGGCCACCGGAGTCGTGTAGGAAATGGCGTTGGCGAGACCACCGCTGCGATCCTTGACCGGCAATCCGGCCTGGGCGCGCAGTTGATCCTCCAGTTCGTTGAGCACAGCCGGGTTGTCGACCAAATATTTTTTGACATTTTCCCGTCCCTGACCGATCCGTTCGCTGCCACGGGTATACCAGGCTCCTGATTTTTCCACCAGCTTGGCCTCCACGGCCAGATCCAACACCTCTCCGGCCAGGGAGATGCCGCTGCCATAGTCGATGTCAAACTCGGCAGAGCGGAACGGTGGAGCCATTTTGTTTTTAACAACCTTGATCTTTGTGCGACTGCCCACCGACTCCTCCTTGTCCTTGAGGGTGGCGGTGCGGCGAATATCCAGACGGATGGATGCATAAAACTTCAGGGCGTTGCCCCCGGTGGTGGTCTCCGGACTGCCGAACATGACGCCGATTTTCATGCGGATTTGGTTGATGAACAGAACGATGGCATTGGAACGGGAGATGGAGCCCGTCAATTTGCGCAGGGCCTGAGACATCAGGCGGGCATGGAGACCGACGTGGGAGTCACCCATATCCCCTTCGATTTCTGCTTTGGGCGTGAGGGCGGCCACAGAATCGACGACCACCAGATCGACGGCCCCGGAACGCACCAGCATGTCGACAATTTCCAGGGCCTGTTCACCGGTATCCGGTTGGGAGACGAGCAACTGATCGACATCGACGCCCAGATGGCGGGCAT
Organism: Magnetococcales bacterium; assembly: GCA_015229095.1. GTDB lineage: Bacteria > Pseudomonadota > Magnetococcia > Magnetococcales > Magnetaquicoccaceae > Magnetaquicoccus. The sequence goes on from JADGCE010000118.1 coordinate 4,347, forward strand.
AGGAGGGATCCATGGCATGTTCTGCGTCCACGAAGGCCGCCACCCCACCCAGTTTTTGCGCCTCGGCAACCACATGCAGGGCCAGGGTGGTTTTGCCGGAAGATTCCGGGCCGAAAATTTCCACCACCCGTCCCCGGGGCAGACCACCGATACCCAGGGCCATATCCACCCCCAGGGAGCCGGTGGAGATGACCGGCACCACGGGCATGGTGTCCTGGGTCATGCGCATGATGGAGCCCTTGCCACACTGTCGCTCGATCTGGGCGATGGCGGCATCCAGGGCTTTGGCTTTGTTGCTGTCCAGTGCCATAACGGCTCCTTTTGTGGGAGATTCAGAGTGGATAATCCAGGAAGATACAAAGCCGGCAGTGCTGCCGTTCCGCACCGATCCTGACACGACTCTGCTTAGCCTAACAGATTTTTTGCCGATGAAACAGAGTCCAAAAAGAACCTTTTGCCAATCCAGGGAAAAGCGCGTATGTTAAGGGGGTTGGATGTGTGGGGTTTGCCACTACGGGTCCAGGGACAAAGCCCCTGGTGGGGTCCGGGGCAAAGCCCCCGTCGTGGCCGAGACGGCGATTGAGGCTTGTGGAATCCATGCAGACTGAAGTAGAGATGGAGGCAGGGGCAATGGAAATTGCAGAGTTGCTGGCATTTGGCGTCAAGAATGGGGCTTCCGATCTCCATCTTTCGGCGGGCATGCCCCCCCTGATCCGGGTGGATGGGGACATTCGCCGCATCAACGTGCCTGAACTGGATCATGACAAGGTGCATGACGCAGTCTACGATATCATGAATGACAAGCAGCGCAAGGAGTATGAAGAGTTTCTTGAGACCGATTTTTCTTTTGAAATAAAGGGATTGGCCAGGTTTCGCGTCAACGCCTACAACCAGAATCGAGGGGCGGCGGCGGTCTTTCGCACCATTCCTTCCACCATTTTGAGCCTGGAGCAGCTGGCCGCCCCCGCCATTTTCAAGGAGTTTGCCGAACTGCCACGCGGTCTGGTATTGGTGACGGGGCCGACGGGTTCGGGCAAATCCACCACCCTGGCGGCGATGGTAGACCATAAAAATCGCAACGAATATGGCCATATTCTCACTCTGGAAGATCCCATCGAGTTTGTCCATCAATCGCAAAAATGTTTGATCAATCAGCGGGAGGTGCATCGGGATACCCACAGTTTTGAGGCCGCCTTGCGGTCGGCCTTGCGGGAAGATCCGGATGTGATCATGGTGGGGGAGATGCGGGATTTGGAGACCATCCGGTTGGCGTTGTCGGCGGCAGAGACCGGTCATCTGGTCTTCGGCACCCTGCATACCACCTCGGCGGCCAAAACCGTCGATCGCATCGTCGATGTTTTCCCGGCTGCCGAAAAAGATATGATCCGCACCATGTTGTCGGAATCCTTGCGGGCGGTCATCTCCCAGCACCTGCTGAAACGGAAGGGAGGAGGGCGGGTGGCAGCCCACGAAATCATGGTAGGCACCCCGGCCATCCGCAATCTGATCCGGGAAAACAAGGTCGCGCAAATGTACTCCTCGATCCAGACCGGGCGGAAAATGGGTATGCAAACTTTGGAACAATGTTTGCTTGACCTGGTGAGCAGCGGGGTCATCACCCGTGACTTGGCCCGTGACAAGGCCAATGTGAAGGAATCCATCGTTTAAAAGAGGGTATGGAATGAACAGGATGAAACGGGCGGCGACAGCCTCTCTGTTGGTATTGCTGGGATGGATGGGCGGCACCCTGCCGGCAGCGGCCCAGGGATCCCTGAATCTGGGATCCGAGCAGGGCAGCTCCTTTCTGGAAGTGCCAGCGGCGGCCAACAAGGAGGCTGACCTGATTCTGGTCAGCTATATGCTGGCGGATGCCCTGGCGGCAGAGATGCACAAAAACCATCCCCCCCTGGGTCGCTATCAGCCCGTGCTGGTGGCCACTTTTGTCAACCGCAGCAATCTGGATTCCAGCTCCGAGTTGGGCCTGCTGATGGCCGATCATGTCTCTTCCCGCCTGACCCAGCACGAGTATACCGTCCTGGAACCGAAGCTGCGGAAAGATTTTTCCATTCGCAAGGAGCATGGGGAGTTTATGCTCTCCCGGGACATCGACAAGCTGTTCCTGGAGGACAAGGCCTATGCGGCGGTGGTGGGCAGCTATACGGAGTCCCGCTCCCTGCTGGATTTTACGGTGAAGGTGGTTGAAATCAAAAGCCGTCACGTCCTGGCCTCGGTGGATTTGCGGCTGCCGTTGGGGGAGGACAGCCGGGATCTGTTGCTGAATTTGGGTGGTGGGACAACGATGGAGGTGTTGAGTAAATGAGCGGTCAGGGAACAAACGGCGGGGGGCTGGCCTCTGCTGCCATGCTGTTGGGCAGCCTGGTGCTGACAGGTTGCAGTGCCCTGCCCCAGCTGCCTCCGGCGGCGGGCTACCCTCTGGTCTCCCAACCGATCGGGGATCAACGGCACATGGGCCTGGAGGAGGCCAGTTATCTGGCGGCTGACAGCATGGTGCGGCAGATCAAGGATAAATTCCGTCCCCGGCAGACCATCATTCCGGCCAGTTTTGTGGAGGACAAAAATCTGGAGCAATCCTCGGCCATGGGTCGCATGCTGGCCCAGCAGGTGGCCTCCCGCTTCACCCAGGCCGGTTATTCGGTGATCGAGATCAAGTTGCGCAAGAGTGTGCGGTTGGTCAAGGGGGAGGGGGAGGGGCAGTTTCTGATGTCCCGGGAGTTGGAAAAAATTGCCGAGTTGCACAACGCCTCGGCGGTTTTGGTGGGCAGTTATGTCGCCACCCCCAGCCAACTGTTTGTCAACACCCAGTTGGTGCAGGTCAAGGGAGGCATTGTTCTCGCCTCCCAGGATTATAAAATTCCCCTGACCCGCGAGCTGCGCGCCCTCCTGGAACAGGGCACCTGACCGGGAGGTCTGCCCTGGTTTCTCCCTCAAGAGTCTGACAAAAATAACCTGTGCAGATTGCATCGGGTTTTGGTGCGCCTCCCAAGCGCAAGATGGCGCGCATACTGTTTGGTATGCCGGCGTCTTTGCGTTGGTGTAGACGAACTGCAAGACGGGCAGGATCTCCAAGCAAACAGATGCCTCCAGTGTCCATCCGCCCACAAGCCCTCCTGACACCCTGAAAATTCCATACAAGAGTTCCCTCGGACCGTTTTCCACCCAACCCGCACTCCATTCGACCAGCTTTTTGCGTCGTTTTCCGACGCAAAAAGCCTCCCTGCATTGGCTCATGTGTCCGACAGGGAAATATTGATTAAAAATTGATATATAGTACTGATATATTGATAATAAAATAACGATGATATTTTGATCATTGCACACTAGTATCCTCGACAGGGTTTGCGGCGTGGCTGCAGGCGGCTGTTTTGATCCAGGCAAAACGATACGAAGGGGTGCAGATATCATGAATGTGATTATTCTCGGCGCAACATCAATCGGTGGTGTGTTGGCCAAGTATCTGGTGGAGGAGGGGCATGATGTCCACGTCATTGACCCCGATGGCGAAGCCATCGCCCAGTTGCTGGCCCATGTGGATGTACGTACCCTGCAGGGTCACGCGGAAGATCCGGATGCTTTGCATGAGGCGCAAATTCACTCAGCGGATATGGTGTTGGCGGTTACCAATTCCGATTCCAGAAATATTGTCACAACCCTTGGGTTGCACTCCATGGCACCTCAAGCCCGTGCCGCCCTCTGGGTGCGGGACACACAGTTTACCAACAATGTGCATATCTGGAGGGATCCCCAACTCAAAGAGTGCATCCAGCTGACCCCGGAGCGGAACGCCCTCAATCTGGTGATGGATCTGCTGGAAATTCCCCTGGCCTTTGAGGCGGCCTCCTTTTTGGGTGGACGCATCCATATTGCCGGGCTTCGCTTGCAGGACGACAGCCACCTGATTGGCGGGAGGCTGTCCGACATTGTCGA
>JADGCE010000119.1 GCA_015229095.1 Magnetococcales bacterium
GGGGCTTTGCCCCTGGACCCCACCAGGGGGATAATCCCCCTGGACCCCTAATAGAAAAAGACTATTGAAAAAAAGGGTGGAGGGGGTCTGGGGGAGGCGGGGCGCAAGCCTCCCCCAGAAATGGCCAAAACGATGAACGAAGCGGCACCCACATGTGCCGGCAAACCACCAACAGGGAGTCGCGTTCATGCAAACCGAATCACCGGATATTTTGACCATTCGCAATGTGGCGTTGCTGGCCCATGGTGGAGGTGGCAAAACCACCCTGGCGGAGGCACTGCTGTTCAATGGCCAGGCCATTGACCGCCGGGGCGAGGTGGGGATGGGGACAGCGGTGATGAGCACCGAGGTGGAGGAGTTGGAACGGGGCATCACCATCACCCCCCACGTGGGCCACTGTCGTTGGGGTGGCCACTGGTTCAACCTGGTGGATACCCCCGGCTATGTGGATTTTCTGGAGTCCACCCGCAGCGTCTTGCAGGTGGTGGGCGGGGCGGTGATGATCATTTCCGGGCAGTTGGGGGTCAAGCCGGAAAATATGCGCCTGTGGAACATGGCCGAGGAGGCAGAGGTTGCCCTGATCGGATTTATCAACAAAATGGATAAACCCCGCACCGATTTTATCCGCGTTTTGGGGGATATCGAACGCTCCCTGCGGGTGACGGCCCTGCCGTTGACCATCCCCATCGGGGTGGGAGAGGCCTTTGCCGGCATCATCGACCTGATTCCCATGACCGCCTGGTCGGCCAAAAATGGCCAGTTTACCCAGATTGATTTTCCTGAGGCCCTGCGGGCCGATGCCCTGCACTATCGCACCCAGCTGGTGGAAAAGGTGGTGGAGGCCGACGATCACCTGTTGGAAGCCTATCTGGAATCGGGCCAGGAGCCGGATGAGGCGACGATCCATGCCGGCCTGCGCAAGGCGGTGCATGAGCGGCGGCTCTTTTTGCTGTTTTGCGGCTCCGGTCTGGCCAATATTGGCGTCCGGGCCCTGGCCAACGGCATTGTGCACTATTTGCCCAACCCGGTGGAGAAGGCCGACAACAAATCCCTGGTGGGGGAGGATCCCAACCAGCCGGAGCGTTCCATTGCCCGTGCTCCGACGGTGAGCGATCCCTTTTCGGCGGTGGTGTTCAAGACCACCATCGATCCGTTTGCCGGCAAGCTGTCGGTCTTGCGGGTTTTTTCCGGCAGCATCGAGGCGGATCAACCCTGTTACAACAGCGACCGGCGTTGCAAAGAGCGGGGCGGCCGGCTGTTTCGCTTGCAGGGCAAGGAGATGCGGCCCGTCCAGCGCCTGCAGGCCGGTGATATCGGCGCCATTGCCCGCCTGGAGTCGACCCACAGCGGCGATACCCTCTGCGCTCCGGAACACCCCATCCATTATCGGCGGGTGCGCTTTGTGGATCCCATCCTGAACTTTGCCGTGGAGAGCGATCCCCAGCAGGAGGAGCGGGTGGCCGCCGGTCTGGGCAAGCTGGCCGAAGAGGATCCCACCCTGCGTTTTTTCCGCGATGGCGAAACCCATGAGATGATCCTGGCGGGCATGGGTCAGACCCATCTGCGGGTGACCCTGGACCGCCTGAAACGCAAGTTCGGGGTGTCGGCCTCCTTGAAGGCCGCCAAGGTGCCCTATCGGGAGAGCATCAGCCGTCCGGTGCGGGTGCAGGGACGCCTGAAAAAACAGAGCGGTGGCCGGGGTCAATTTGCCGATTGCTGGCTGGTGGTGGAGCCGTTGCCACGGGGGACGGGTTTTCAGTTTGAGGATCAGATTGTCGGGGGGGCCATTCCCCGCACCTATATTCCGTCGGTGGAAAAGGGGATCCAGGAAGAGCTGCAGCGGGGCATTCTGGGGGGCTATCCGGTGGTGGATGTGAAGGTGGTGTTGGTGGATGGCTCGTTCCATACGGTGGATTCATCGGACAACGCCTTTCGGACGGCGGCGGGGATGGGCTTTCGGAAGGCCATGGAGGAGGGGGGGGCGGTTTTGCTGGAGCCCATCATGGCCATGGAGATCACGGTGCCCGATGATGTGTTGGGCGATGTGATCGGTGACATCAACAGTCGCCGTGGCCGGGTGACGGGGGTGACGCCTCGGGTGAGCAGCCAGATTGTCCTGGCAGAGACCCCCATGGCCGAACTGTTGGATTATGGCAATATTCTCAATGCGATCACCTCCGGGCGCGCCCTGTATACCATGAGCGTCTCCTACTATCAGGAGGTGCCCAGCCATATCGCTCGCCTGGTGTTGGGAAAGTCGGGATAGGGTGAAAAACTTTTTTGTGCACCGCACAAAAAAATGCTTGACTTGCTGCCGGGAAGAGCCGAAAAATAGTACGTCGGCCTCTTTTCTCGTATGGTTGTTTGTGGTGGAAACCGTGTTCAGCATCAGTCAGCCCGAATTGCTTTTCTTGTATCATCATGCGGGTAGACCTGCGCCCCGCCAGGTGGTGGATCCCTCCACTGGCGTGCGCAGCCAGACCACCCGCCGTCCCGCCCAGGAGTGTTATCACAAGGGCGAGGAGGAGGGGGTGGATTTTGCGGCTGTGTTCAACAAGGCGTTGAGCAGAAGCGTCGTCTGATTGTTTTTTGCGTGGTGGTTAGGAGGGTTTGCCCCTGTTTCCGGTGCGGTGGTTCCGCATCGGGAGCGGGGTTTTTTTTTGCCCTGCGCCCTTGTCGGGCGATTCCTGTGGCTGGAGGAGGGCACCGGTCAATTGACAAATCGTGGCATGGAGCCTATCCTGCCCCTGGTATCCCTACTGAGTCGTCCGGAGCACTCCCATGAACACCCCAGAAACGGAAATGGAAAAAAACAACGACCATACCTATGGTGCAGAGAGCATTGAAGTTCTCAAGGGGTTGGATGCGGTGCGCAAACGTCCCGGCATGTATATTGGTGACACCGATGACGGTTCCGGATTGCACCACATGGTCTTTGAAGTGGTGGACAATGCCATCGACGAATCCCTGGCAGGCTATTGCAATCGCATCGATGTCACCCTGCACAGCGACGGTTCTGTGACCGTCTGTGACAACGGGCGGGGCATTCCCACGGCCATGCACGAGGAGGAGGGCAAATCGGCGGCGGAGGTGGTGATGACGGTGCTCCACGCCGGGGGCAAATTCAATCAAAACTCCTACAAGGTTTCCGGGGGCTTGCATGGCGTCGGGGTGTCGGTGGTGAACGCCCTGTCGGAGCGGTTGTCGCTGACGGTGCGTCGGGATGGCCATGTCTGGAGCCAGGAATATCGGGATGGCAACCCGGTGGCGCCCATCCGCGTGAGCGGGGACACGACGGCCACCGGCACGGAGATCACCTTTTTGCCCAGTCGGGCGGTCTTTACCTCGACCGAATTTTCCTTTGATCTGCTCTCGCAGCGGTTGCGGGAACTTTCGTTTTTGAACAACGGGGTGCATATTTATATTCGTGAAGAGGTGACCGACAAAAACCACCATTTTCACTATGAAGGGGGGATCCGCTCCTTCGTGGAACATCTGAACAAGGCCCGCATACCGCTGCATGCCCCCCCCATTTTTTTCAGTGACGACAAGGGGGTGGTTCACCTGGATGTGGCCATGCAGTGGAATGATTCCTATCAGGAAAATGTGTTTTGTTACACCAACAATATTCCCCAGCGGGATGGGGGCACCCACCTGGCCGGTTTTCGGGCCGCCCTGACCCGTACCCTCAACAACTATATTATCGCCTCCAATACGGCCAAAAAAGAGAAGATTGCCATGGCGGGGGAGGATTGCCGGGAGGGGTTGACGGCGGTCATTTCGGTCAAGTTGCCGGATCCCAAATTTTCCTCGCAGACCAAGGAAAAATTGGTCTCTTCCGAGGTGCGTGCCGCCGTGGAGTCCATTGTGGGGGAGCAGTTGGCCCTCTATTTTGAGGAGCATCCGCAACATGCCAAGCAGATTGCGGCCAAAACCCTGGAGGCGGCCACGGCCCGGGAGGCGGCCCGCAAGGCGCGGGAGTTGACGCGGCGCAAGAGTGCCCTGGACATCTCTTCGTTGCCGGGCAAACTGGCGGATTGTCAGGAGAAAGATCCTGTCCTGTGTGAACTCTATCTGGTGGAGGGAGATTCGGCGGGTGGTTCTGCCAAACAGGCCCGCAACCGCAAAAATCAGGCGGTTTTGCCCCTCAAGGGCAAAATTCTCAATGTGGAAAAGGCGCGCTTTGACAAGATGATCTCTTCGGCGGAGGTGGGCACCCTGATCACGGCACTGGGGACCGGGATTGGCAACGAAGAGTATGATATCAACAAGTTGCGTTATCATCAGATCATTATCATGACCGACGCCGATGTGGATGGCGCCCATATTCGTACCCTGTTGCTGACCTTCTTTTACCGGCAGTTTCCCGACATTGTCGCACGGGGGCATCTGTTTATCGCCCAACCCCCCCTCTATCGGATGATGCGGGGCAAGACGATCCACTATCTCAAGGATGAGGAGGCTTTGAACGAGCTGTTGATGTTGCAGGGGCTGGAGGGGGTCTCTGTGCAGGGGGGCGATGGGGAGGGGATGGAGCTGCTGCTGGCGAACATGGTGCGGGAGTGCCAGAGATATACGACCCTGCTCAACCGGTTGGCGCGCCATTATGACCGGTTGGTGCTGCTGCTGGCCGTCGAGGAGGTGGGCATCACCGTGGAGACCCTGGAGAGTCCCGCTGCGGCCCAGGCGGCGGCAGAGGCGTTGCGCACGGCCCTTGTGCGGGTGACGGGGGAGGAGGAGCGGTTGCAGTTGCGGGTGCATCACGACGGGGAGGTGGGGGTGGAGGTGATCCAGGTGATGCGGACCGTGCATGGTCTCGCCAGTCAGACCACCCTGGATCTGCGCCTGCTCCGTTCTCCCGAATATCGGGAGATGCTGGAGCGGGTGCAGCGGGTGCGGGAGCGGTTGGGGAGGCAGTTTGTGCTGCGCAAGGGCAGTCGGGAGGTGCCTGTTGCCGGGATGGAAGCCCTGGTCAACTGGGTGATGGCGGAAGGGCGCAAGGGACAGAGCATTCAACGCTACAAGGGGTTGGGTGAGATGAATCCCGAACAGTTGTGGGAGACCACCATGGATCCGGCGGTGCGTACCTTGATGAAGGTGCGGGTGGAGGATGCCATTGAGGCGGATCTGGTCTTTACCACCCTCATGGGGGATGCGGTCGAGCCCAGGCGGGAGTTTATCCAGGAAAATGCCTTGAATGTCGTGAATTTGGATGTATAGGCGAGGGTGTGCTCTTCCATGGCGCAGAGTATGAGAGAATGGTCGTGTAGGGGTTCCGAGAGTGGAAGGAGTAAGGGGCCATGTCTGACGAGAAGGGTCTGACGCTTTCCCTGCAACCCGGAGAATATCTCATTTCCGATCCCGCCCTCCTGCGGGGGATGCGGGTGGCGAAGGCCATCCCGATGTCCGGTTCTGCCGCCCTGCTGGTTGCCCCCTATACCCCCATCACGGACAAACTGGTTGATCGGTTGCGGTCTCTGGGTGTCAAGACCCTGTTTGCCGAACCCATTCAGGAAAAATTCTTGGAGGCGGCGGCCGTCTATGCAGAAAAAATGTGCCAGGTTGTGGATGGCATTATCAGAAGCAGTCTGGGAAACGTCACGGATATAGCCGCCGCTTTTCAGCATCGCCGCAGCCAACAGAGGCTGGAACAGTTGATGCGGGATAATTTGCAGGATGTACACGCGCTTTTTCTTTCGGATCCCACAGAAAAGCTGGTAGCCCTGACCCGATACCATACCGGTACGGCCCGCCACAGTGTGATTGCCAGTTTTCACATGATGGCCCTGGGGCGGGAGTTGGGCTGGTCGGACGACAAAATTGTCCGCTCTGCCATCGCGGTCTTTGACCATGATATCGGCAAAGCGAAAGTGGCTCTGGAAACCCTGAACTGGCCGGGCAAGCTGAACAACGAACAGTGGAGGGAGATGCGCTACCATCCCCTGTTTGGTGCGCTTCTGCTCCATCGTCCGGGGGAACGCCCGGATGTGTTGATGCTGGTGGCTCTGCTGCACCATGAATGGTATGCCGATGTGCCGGGCAAGGGCTATGGCGGGTTGACCCTGTTTGAGGAGTATTTGAAGAGTTCTGTCCAGTTGGATATGAAGCAGGTGATTTCATCCCTGAGCGCGGATGATTTGGACATTGTGCAGGCCTCCTCTTTGGTGGACATGGTCTCCGCCCTGGAGGAGCGTCGCTCCTACAAACAGGAGCTGGATGCGGTCAAAGTGCTGATCATCATGAACTCTGACGCCAAGCTGGGCCATTTTTCTCCCGTGCATTATGCGGCCTGGCACCGGATCTATCAGCGTCAATATCCCAATTTGTTGCCTTTGGGGCGGCGGGTGGCCTTGCCCCGGGAAAAAGAGCGGCGCGTTTTTGTGCCGTTGGCGGCCAAGAGGGTGGCACCCCTGCCGTTGTTGACCTATTATGAATTAGAAAAATTAAATTTTTTGGGGCCCCTGGGCAATGTCGGCATGGATCTGGAGCGTATTCGCCGGCGGGGGGGATTGCTGCTCAAGGTGGTGGAAGAGATGAAGGAGGCCAAGGGGTTGTCGCTGGACTGTTCTTCGGCGGCCCTGGAGGCGGCGGGCATCACCCTGCTCAAGGATCGCATCATTCCCGAGGAGGCGATGATCGAACTGGATGGCTGGCGGGAATGGTTGACCCTGGAGGAGTTGGAGAGGAGCGGTCTGCTCGGTTTGGCGCAGGCCCATCATTTTGACCTGGCACTGCTCCGGGCGGAGGGAGGCATTGCCCCCGATCGGTTGCTCAAGCGGGGTATTCGGTTACCGGAGCAGAGGCTCAGCCGTCTGGGTATTGAGCTGCTCAAGCCGTGGACGATCCGTTTGCCTGCCAGCGAAGAGCGTTTGACGGTCGCCGATCTGGAAAAGCTGGGCGTGGACGAGGCGCGTCTGCGACAGGCGAACTGCTTTGAAAAAATCAAAAAGGTCAAAAGCATCCCCCTGAAATGGCTGGCGGAGTGTGGTTTGGCCCCCTCGCGGGCAGAGATGGCCAAATGCGGCATTGATCCCATTCGCAAGGTCTTTTATGACGTGCTGGTGACCCGGGAGATCTCCACGACCCGGGCCTATTTTGTGCTGTTGCGCGAGGGGGATGATTGGAAAGATCTGCAGGCGGCCCAGGAGCGCAATGAGCTGGATCTGATTCAGGATCATCTGTTCAACCGGGTGGGCGAGGTGGTGATGGATTTTGCCGATTTGGTCGCCTTGCCGGATTTGAGCCATTTGCGCATGGGCCCCCACTGGGGTGCGCATGCCGCGCAGACGTGACATGCCACACGCCGTCAGACAAATCTGGTAGCATTCTGCCCAGCAGGGGGATAGACTGGCCCGGCAGTCTGGTGATTTTCGTCAACAGGTGGCCCAGCCATGAAATTTGTCGATCCACGCATCGATTTCGCCTTCAAAAAAATTTTCGGCAGCGAGGGTGCCAAGGATCTCCTCGTCAGTTTTCTGGAGAGCCTCCTGGGACTGGAGGGGGATCGGCGCATCGCCGAGTTGACCATCCTTGACCCCTTTCTGGCCCCGAAGATCCGGGAGATGAACTATTCCATCCTGGATGTCAAGTGCCGGGACCATCGTGGAATTTTCTACATCGTCGAGATGCAGGTGCAGAAGGTGGCCGCCTTCCTGAAGCGGATCCAATACAACGCCGCCAAGGCGTATGCGCACCAGATAGAGCGGGGTGAGGAGTATCCCAAGCTGAACCAGGTGATTGCCATCACCATCACCGACTTTGTTCTGTTCCATGATTTTACCCACTGTGTCTCCTGCCACGAGTCACGGGAGAGCATCACCGGACACTCTTATCTGCGGGAGATCACCCACTTTTTTGTCGAACTCCCCAAGTTTGTCAAGCCATTGGAGGAACTGGACGACATTCTCGATAAGTGGATCTATTTTATCAAGTATGCCGGTTCTCTGCGGGAGGTGCCCGAAAGGCTGAGTTCGCCCCCGTTCCAGCATGCCTTTGAGATGGCCAGGGTGGCCAACATGACGGCTGAGGAGTTGGAGATGTACGACAAGGCCGGTATCGCCATTGCGGATGCGCGGGGGGCCATTGAACTGGCGCGGGAGGAGGCTTTTCGGGAAGGGGAACAACGGGGGGAGCAGAGGGGGGAGCAGAAAGGCGAGAGGAAAGGCAAGGCAGAGACCCTGACCCGCCAACTCCAACGCCGCTTCGGCGATCTGCCCGTGTGGGCCAACCGAAAAATAGCCGATGCCGAACTCTCTACCCTGGAGG
>JADGCE010000120.1 GCA_015229095.1 Magnetococcales bacterium
CCCGTGCAATGGTCGCTCCCGGATGAAGCACCCCCTCTCATTATGGGGAGTGGCGAAAAAAAATCAAGTCACTTTGCGGCCTGGGGTTGCGCTTTTGTGACGGCGGGTGGTTGGGGGGGCCTTTTCAAAACAGGTGCAACGGGGGATAAAAACAGATATACTGCCGGTCGGTCTGTTGTTTCCGTTGAGACCATGGTTTGTTTTTCCTTTGCCGTCAAAGAGGACTTCCCCATGACTGCGCATGCGGTTTTTATCTCCCACGAGACCAAGGATAGGGCCTTTGCCATCTCCCTGCGGGATGCGTTGCAAGATCATGGCATGGAGGCCTGGATCGATCATCGTGAATTGACCACCGGGGGGGATCTCCCCGAAGAGATCCAAACCGCCATCCAGGAGGCGCGCTTTTTTATCCTGCTGTTATCGATGGCGGCCATAAACTCCGACTGGGTGGCCGCAGAGACGGATTGGGCACTGCAACGGGGGGAGGAGATCACCCTCATCCCCCTGCTGTTGGAAGGGGTCAAACCGGCTGCCGCCAAGCGGTTTCTCGGTGGGAAGGCGTTGAAATGCATCGATGTGGGGCAAAATGGCCTGCAAGGTGCCAGGGTGGCCATCCTGGCAACCCTGGGGGTGCGCCTGCCGGATCACGATTCCACCATCACACCCGCCGCCCCACCGGTGGAAGAGTTGATTCTCCACTTGAGCCAGGCAACCCTCGTGGAGGAGGGGGGCAAACAGCGGGGAGAGGCCCAGGCGGTGCTGATCTATCGTCCCGCCGATGGGGGGCCGCCATTGGAGAGCCCTCGGTATCGCGTTCATTTCCCCCTGGATCCCTTGGAGGCCGAGGAGCTTGCCTGGTATCTGGAGCGGTTTCCCCGCTGGCCGGGGGAGGCCTTCCGGGGGCGGGCCCAGGCGGTGGAGAACGCTCTGCCTCGCTGGGGGCGGGAGATCCATCATGGTTTTTTGGGACAACCGGAAGCCTTTTTGGTGCGGAAAGAGTGGGAGGGTGCGGCAGCGCACCATCAGCGGCAGTTGACCATACGGGTGGAGGATGGCACCGGAGAGCAGGCGATGGCCCACCTGCTGGCCCTGCCCTGGGAGTTGCTCCATAACGGCACGGTTTTTTTGTTTGATGGTACTGTGCCGGTGCGGGTGCGGCGGCAATTGCCCAATCGCATCCGCAAAAGGCCCCTCTTCAGCCACCCCCCCCTGCGGGTATTGCTGCTCTCGCCCCGACCCTCCGGAGAACAGATCGCATACCAGGAGCACCGGGTAACGGCGCAACCGGTGGCAGAGGTTTTGGCGTCCATGGGCGAGCTGGCCCGTTTGACTGTCCTGGAAAAACCCACCCTGCCCGACCTGGTCGCAGAGCTGCGCCGGGCCGAGCGAGCGCATGAACCCTACCATGTGGTCCATTTTGATGGCCATGGGGCGGATCCCGGAGAAAAAGAGGCGGGAGCACTCTGCTTTGAGGCGATTGACCAGGAAGAGAAACTGTTTGATCGGCAACCCCATTGGGCGGATACGACAGAACTGACGCATTGGTTGACCGGCATGCGCGTTCCACTGTTTTTTTTGAATGCCGCGCACTCTGCCAAGGGCGCGGCCTCATCGGTCACGGCGGCCCTGCTGGCACAGGGCGCGGCGGCGGTGGTGGCCATGAGTCACAGCGTTCTGACGGCGACAGCACAAGCCTTTGTCACTGTTTTTTATCAAGAACTGGCAAAAGGGGCGCGGGTGGGCGAGGCGATGTTGGCGGGACAACGCCATCTCTGTCACCACAAATTCCGGGGCGACTATCTGGGGGCGGGCAGACTGGAGTTGCACGATTGGTTTGTACCGGTACTCTACCAGGAGGAGGAGGATTTCGCCCTGGTGGTGCAGGTGCCCTCCACAATGACCAAGGCAGTGATCAAAAAGCAGCAGGATGCCTATTTGGGAGAATTGCCGGAGCCTCCTCCCCACCGATTTGTCGGGCGCAGTCGCCATCTGTTGGCCCTGGAGCGGCTGTTGCTCACGCAAAGGTATGGGGTGTTGCTGGGAGAGGGGGGCGAGGGCAAAACCGCCCTGGGGGTGGAGGCGGCCCGCTGGCTGCTGCGTATCCAGAGGGTGCAACGGGTGGTTTTTGTCAGCCTGGAAAAGGCCACCCATCGGGATGCGGTGTTGGATGCCATCGGTCGGCAGTTGGTGGGCAAAAACTATTCGGTGGCACCCTTTGGTGAGGATTGGGAACGGGCTTGTCTGCCGGTGGAACGGGCCCTGGAAGCCGAGCGCACTCTGCTGCTGTTGGACAATATGGAGACGGTGTTGCCGCCCCGTCCGGGGGAGCTGTTGGGTGAGTATGACCCGGAACGGTTGACTGCGCTGCTGGCCCTGTTCCAGCGTTGGCAGGGGGTGGGAGAGAGCCGCCTGCTCTTTACCAGCCGGGAGCGGCTTCCGGAGCCTTTTGATGCTGCATACAACCATCTGGATATCGGTCCCCTGGAAGAGTGGGATGCGGTGGAGATGGTCAAAAATATTTTGCTGCGGGCTAATGTCACCCCAGAACTGGGGGATGCGCTGGACAAGGAGGCCCGCCTATTGGAACTGGTGCAATCGGTCCATTGCCATGCCCGCACCCTGACCCTGCTGGCCCCGGAGCTGGCGCGCCGGACGGTGCTGCAGACCACAGAGGCGTTGCACCAGTTGATGGCGGCGTTGGAAAAACAATATCCCGGCGAACGGGAACGCTCCCTCTATGCGGGGGTGGCCCTCTCCCTCAACCGCCTCTCCCCGACGGTGCGGCAGGCCATCCGCCCCCTGGGGGTCTTTCAGGGTGGGGGGCACTTAGGGGTGATTGGCCAGGTGTTGGGGATGGAGAAGCCACAGTTGCTGCCTCTGGTCGAGGAACTGCTCCAGACCGGGCTGTGTGATCTCCATGACAATGGCTATCTTACCTTCCATTTCGCCCTCGCCCCCTTTTTGTGGGGGAAGCTGTCCGCATCGGAACAACAGGCCGCCCAGCAGCGTTGGTTGGAGGGGGAAGAGGTTTTTGTCGGGTTTTTGGAACGGCAAAAACACCAGGATGCCCAGCTTTCCGCCACCATAACCCTGCTGGATTTGAACAATCTGTTGGCTGGATTGGAACGGGCAGCCAGCCAATGGCCCGCCGAACGGGTGCTGCCCTGGGTATCCAGACTGAGCACCGCCTTGCAGAATCTGGGCAAACCATCGGCCCTGCGCCAAGTGGAAACTATCCGGGCGCGACTGGTTGGGCAATTGGGGGAGGGGTGGTCCCGTCTCCGCTTCAATGCCACAATAAATCATATACAAAACAGGGAACAGATGGGAGAACTGGGGGAGGCGTTGACCGCTGCGCAGAGCCTGTTGCAACGCTGTCTGGCCGCCGGAGAAGCCGCCTATCCAGAAGCCGCCTATGATCTGGCCCTGGCCTACAGCAATGCCGGGCAATATACCCACAGGGTCGGTAACGCTGCCCAGGCCGTTCCTCTGCTCCAGGAGGCGCGTGTACGTTTTCAAAAATTGGGAGCGGAGGATCGGAATGCCCGCCTGATGGCGGCCGCTGCCTTGAACAATCTGGGGGATTGCTGGCGCGACCTGGGGAAACTGGAGGAGGCGACCCGCTGTTATGAGCAATCCATCAATGAAGATGAACGAGAGGGCAATCAGCACGGGATGGCGGTGTCCAAGGGGCAACTGGGAACGGTGCTGATGTACCAACGGCGTTATCCAGAAGCATTGACAACCCACCAAGAGGCCCGTGCAACGTTTGCCCAGTTGCAGGATCCTGTCTCTCTGGCTATTTCCTGGCACCAGATGGGTATACTATATGGGCAGATGCAAGAGTGGACAGAGGCGGAGACGGCCTACCGGGAAGCTTTGCAAATAAAGACCACCCTGAACAATACGGCGAGCATGGCGAGCACCCTGGCCCAATTGGGCAATCTATTCAACACCCAGGGGCGGTGGGAGGAGGCAGTGGCCCATTATCGCCAAGCTACTGATCGCTATGTGCGCGTGCAGGATCAGGCCAAGGAAGGCATAGTGCGTCACAATTTGGCAGATGCCCTGCGCCAACTGGGGCGGTTGGAGGAGGCGCGCCAGGAGATTCAGCGCGCCATCGCCTGCGAACAACCCTTCGGCCACGCCGCCGAGCCGTGGAAATCCTATAATATCCTGGCTGCCATTGAAACCACTGCTAGCCAGCCGACCGCCGCCGCCCAGGCCCATCTACAGGCGAGAAAACTCTTTGCCCAATACCGTCGGGACGGGGGGGAAAACCATGGAACAGGGGCAGAATGGTGCCAAGCCGTGGCCAACGCCATCGCCCAGGGCGACGGGCCACAGGCGCAGGCGCAACTGGAGCAGGTGGCGAAGCATCCCCAACTGCCGGCACAGGCAAAAACCCTGAGTTCGGTCCTGCTCGCCATCCTCTCCGGCCAGCGGCAGCCGGCCCTGGCCGACACCCCAGGGCTGGAGTATGAAGATGCCGTGGAGGTCGAGTTATTACTGGAGAAATTGGGAATGGGTAGACCGTGACTGAGGTGTCTCAGGCAACACCGAAAACCATGACGTTTCCTTCCTCTGTACCGTTTCACCCTCCTCCACAGCCGCCATCCTGACAATACTCTCGGCATCTTCCAGCAGACTGCTTTTCCTGAACCTCACCTCGCGGTAAAAATCATCGCGGGAACAGGCCGGGGTGACGCTGCTGGCCAAAAATGTATGCAAATCCGCCACGCCTGCCTCATACCCCTGCAGCAGGTAGGCCGCGCCCCACCAATACAAAAATTCCAGATAACGCTCTCCCCCACTGACGCTGTCCACGCTGAACAGGGCGGTCTCGATAAATGGATCAAACGTCTCGAACAACGTGTCGAGGGGCGCGTCGGGGGCTTTTGCCCGGCTGACCACACATTTGCGGAACACCTGTAGCAATTTCGCACGCACTTTTAGAATCAGACGATTGGCGGCCCGCTCCCGCAGATCCCGCAATGTCTCCAGAGAGGCGACGACCACGGCATGGCCACCCTGCAACATCTGCCAGCGCAATCCCGGCATCGGTTGCCGGAAGTCTGTTCCGCAGTGGTTGTAAAAAAACGCTTCAAACTCCTGACGCACAGAGAGGGCCATCTCCTGCCCTTGCACAGGCATCGGTTCGGCAAACAGGGCAATCCTCTTTTCCTCGACAAGCGCGTCGATCTCTGCCCGCGCATATCCGGGTCGATGAGGGTCCGCCTGGCTCAGTCGCCAGATCGGCTCGACCGTCCCTGGGGCGCGCACCAGCAGGTGGAAAGTTTCGACCATGGGATCCAGCCTGGACACGCCCGACATACCAACCGCCTCCAGTCCGCTCTCCTGCGTCGATGCCTGTTCCGGGCGTTCGTCACATGTCTGCAATGGTTTTCTCCACATGGACGATATGGTCATACGGGTCGGCAGGCCCCGGCGGCGGGCGTTGCAACAGGTGCCACAGCCTTTCGGCACGCTCCACGGCCTGCCATCCTCCCCCGCCGCCTCTGGCAAGCGTTGCTCTCTCTCTTCTCACCCACCTCCCAAGCGTCTGTACCGTATCTGGAGATGCCGAGGCAAACGCAAGCGACCCATCCAGCACGGCGCTGCTCTGCTGCAGGCGAATTTCCCATGTCCAGGCACGGGACTCCCGAATGCGCCCCCTGCCATGCACCGTCAAATGCCAATTATTTTCATTTCGCACGGGCAGTTCCGCCGGCCAGGAACCGCGCAGGGTCGGTGCCGGGGTGGGGGCCTCTCTTTCGAGATAGCGCCGAAGGGTGCCCGCAAAAAAATCCTCCACAAAGAGGGTAAAAGCCTCCCGCCACTCCTGCAGAGGCCGGGCGGTGTCGGCAATCAATTGGCATGCCGTGGGCTGGTCGCAGTGGGGGTGCATATGTCGGCACCACAAGCCACCGGTATCAAAGGGTGAAACGGAACCCCGCCGCCCCTCCTCGATGGCGGGAGCGTAGACAAAAATAATGGGTGTTGTGTCAACATCCGGGTAGACCTTGCCGGCAAAAAGATAGAGGCACGGCTCAAAAACATCTGCCCTGACCGCACGGCAGTTTTCCAACAGCCGATGACCCACCCGACTGGGATCATGACTGGAAAGAAACCAATCCCCCCCGTTCCTCTGGAGGCATTCGTACAGCTCCTCCAGGGGGATGGTGCGAACCAGGGGAATCTCCTGTGGGGAAAAAGAAGGTGCCATCTCATGCTCACGCGCTTGCTGTGATGATCGATCTTTGCCATCCCGCCGCCGAAAAAAACCACGGTTGCCCATGGTAGCAAAGCGCGGTGCGGGGTGTCAACCGGAGCATGATCTCCCGACGGTCGGGACGGCCTTTTCAAAACAGGTGCAACGGGGGATAAAAACAGGTATGCTGCCACCGGTCGCTCTGTTGTTTCTGTGAGGCCATGCTTTGTTTTTCCTGACCCCTACGCGAGGAGACCCCCCATGTCGGCATGTAAGGTGTTTATTTCCCATGCAACTGCGGATAAAAACTTTGCCATCAAACTGCAGGATGCGTTGCAGGCTCATGACATGGAGGCCTGGATCGATCATCGTGAATTGACCGCCGGGGAGGTTCTCCCCGAAAAGATCAAAACCGCCATCCAGGAGGCGCAGTTTTTTATCCTGCTGTTGTCGATGGCGGCCATAAACTCCGACTGGGTGGCCGCAGAGAGCGATTGGGCACTGCAACGGGGGGAGGATATCACCCTCATCCCCCTGCTGTTGGAAGGGGTCAAACCGGCTGCCGCCAAGCGGTTTCTCGGTGGGAAGGAGTTGAAATGCATCGAGGTGGGGCACAATGGCCTGCAAGGCTCCATGGTGGCCATCCTGGCGGCCTTGGAGGTGCGCCTGCCGGATCACGATCCCGCCATCACGCCCACCGCCCCGCCGGTGGAAGAGTTGATTCTCCAGTTGAGCCAGGCAACCCTCGTGGGGGAGGTTGGCAAACAGCGGGGAGAGGCCCAGGCGATGCTGATCTATCGTCCCTCCGCTGGGGGGCCGCCGGTGGAGAGCCCGGACTATACCTTCCGTGCCCCCCTGGGGCCCATCGAGGCCGAGGAGCTTGCCTGGTATCTGGAGCGCTTTCCCCGCTGGCCGGGAGAGGCCTTTCGGGGACGGGCCCAGGCGGTGGAGAACGCTCTGCCCCGCTGGGGGGAGGCGATCTACCAGGCGGCTCTGGATCAACCGGCAGCCCTGACGGCGCGGAGTGCCTGGGAGCGTGCGGCATCACACCATCAGCGGCGGCTCACCATACAGATCAAGCCGGGCATGGCGTCGGCAGAGGCCCAACTCTTCACCCTGCCCTGGGAGTTGCTCCATAACGGCACGGGCTTTTTGTTTGATGGCATCTCTCCGGTACGGGTGCGGCGGCGACGCCCCAATTACAAGGAGAAAAAAGCCCTCCTCACCCAGCCCCCCCTGCGGGTCTTGCTGCTCTCGCCCCGACCGGAGGATAAACAGGCCGGCTATATCGACCACCGGGTGACGGCCCAGCCGGTGGCGGAGGTGTTGGCCGGGCTGGGGGATCTGGCCCGTTTGACCATCCTGGAGGAACCCACCCTGGAGGCACTGGTGGAGGCGCTGCGCCAAGCCAATCGGGCGGAGGAGCCCTATCATGTGGTCCATTTTGATGGGCATGGGGTCTATCTCGAAAAGCAGGGGCTGGGAGCCCTCTGTTTTGAGAAGGCGGGCCAGGAGGAAAAGCTGGAGGATCGGGCAAGCCATATTGTGACCGCGACCGAGCTGAGGGGCGCTTTGCAACAGCTTCGCGTGCCCCTCTTTGTGCTGGAGGCCTGCCAGACCTCCCAGGCTAAATTGAAAGCGGAAGCCTCGGTGGCGGCGGCTTTGCTGGATCAGGGAGCGGCGGCGGTGGTGGCCATGAGTCACAGCGTGCTGGTGGCGACAGCGGCGGCCTTTATGACCGTGTTTTATCAAAAACTGGCAGAAGGGGAACGGATTGGCGAGGCGATGCTGGCGGGACAACGCCATCTCTATCGCCACAAATACCGGGGCGACTATCTGGGGGCGGGCGCGCTGGAGCTGCACGACTGGTTTGTGCCGGTGCTCTATCAGGAGGAGGGAGATCCCGCCCTGGTGATGCAGGTGCCCTCCAAAATGACCAAGGCAGTGGTCAAAAAGCAGCAGGATGCCCATCTGGGAGAGTAAATATCCCCCGGCAGAGCCGGGGGCTTTAATTTGTGAGCCGCTCAAAGCG
>JADGCE010000121.1 GCA_015229095.1 Magnetococcales bacterium
GGGTGCCGTGTTGTGACGACGGTCGCTCACCGTTCCGGCAGCACCTCCAGCAACTCCACCTCAAACACCAGCGTCGAGGAGGGGGCAATCAATAATCCCGCACCCCCGTTGCCATAGGCGATTTCTGCGGGCACGACAAACCGGTATTGGCTCCCCACCGACATCAACTGCAACCCCTCCCGCCAGCCGGAGATGACCTCCAGCAGCCCAAAGGCAATCGGTTGGCGGCGGGCATAGGAGCTGTCAAACTCCAAACCGTTGACCAGTGTGCCTCGGTAGTGGACCAACACGCGACTGGAAAATCCGGGTTTCACCCCCTCCGCTGCCCGCAACACCTCCCATTGCAAACCGCTGCGTGTGGTTGTCACGCCCGGACGTTGACCATTTTCCTGACGATATTTTTCCCCTACCCGCCGATGGTAGGACTCCCGTTTGGGCCCCAACGCCAGATTGAACAACCGAATCCACAGTTTTCCCAAAAATCTTTTCACAATTGTCAGCTCCTGTTGAGTAGCATGCCTTCACCGATTTTTTTTGACCGCACCACTCCGCCTGTATCTGTTTCAGCCAACCGCCGCGTTGCGAAAAGTGTCCAGGCAGGCCAATACGCGCTTGACAGGCGGAAAAACATTGAACGCAAAACCATGCTGTTGATACCAGGCCGACCCCTCCAACAGGGCCTGACTCTCCGCCTGCCGGGTCAAAAAACGGTCCACACCAACCGCCAACAGCGGCCCGGTCGACCGCTGTTCTGCCAAGCCCCGCAGGCGCCGCTGCAGTTGGCCCGCATGCCAACGATGAAACAGTTCCAGATGGACCAGCAAGCCGCTTTCATGGCGAAAACTGAAATCTGGAACAAACCACTCCTGCTTGCCCAGTTCCAACAACTCCGGATTTTCCTGGATGGTCCAGGTCGGCACCGACTGGCTGAATGAGAGGGAAAACTGTTCAAATTCCTCCGGCCAATAGCCATGTGTCTGGGTAAAATGGGAGCGCAACCCCATGCTGTCATCCAGCTTCAAGCGCGCCGGTCCATGCTGTGGGCGGCGGTTGGCCACCTGGCCCGGCGCAGCCTGGAGCGGCACATCAATGTCGGCCTGTACCTGCCAATGGCTCAAAGAACAGACCGCAGGGAAAAAGTTTGCCAGTAATATACCATATTTGCGACTGTTTTCAAACAGGCTCAGCGGCCCGTCCAATTGTATATGGAACCCTCCCGCCGGAGAACGGGTGATGCGCGCCAACAGACGAAAAAATTTCAGATACCGGAAAAATGGCCGCAACACCCCCACATCCGATTCATCCGTGTCGATGGACAACGCCTGTGACCACCACAACAACCCCTGGGCCTGGGCCATGTTGTAGCGGTGCAGCAGGGCCTCCGGTGCGAGGGGCTTGAAAGCGAGCAGACTTTGACGGGCTGGCAAATCCCGGTACAGACGGGTTGCCAACAGATCCGCCGGCATCGACAGGAGGTCGCCCACCCGCTGGCGATACACCTCCAGGTTATTGCTGCCGGAAACGGTCGTCTGTTCCTCCTGGGAGGGCGCACGCAATATCCGGGCAGCCTCGCTGAAAACCTGCATGCGCCACTGCTCCAACTCGGCGTCCGTCTCCTCGAAGGTGCAGCGGTCCAGCAGCAACTTGTTCAATCCTTTGGCCACCAGGGGTGAACGGGTTGTATTCTGGATGGGGAGGGTCAATTCGGTCAACTCTTCCCGGCTGTAGCCACACCCCGACTCATACACCAGGGCCAAGGTCTCCGCCACCTCCTGCCAATGACGATCCTTGGGGTCCAAAAAACGGGGGGTGATGCTTTGATTGCGCCGATCAAAACGCAGCAGATCCCGAGTCAGCATGGCGGCTCCTGCAACACCGCGCGCACCCGCACAATCCGTTCCTGATGGATGGCTGCCCCCAGCGCGCTTCCCTGCAAACCGGCGTGTCGCCAGGGGGTCACATCGATACCCACACAGGCACGCCCACAACGGCGCAATACCGCACCTGCGGGATACTCTTCCCCTTCCCTGCCCAGGCGACCATTGGCATCCGCATGGCACACTGTGATAAATTCTTCCATAAAATCAGTATGATGAAAAGCGTTCAGCCGCGCAAGCAGGCGCACCACCTTGCCGGGCCTCATCTCTCGCACGCGGTGGCACTGGAGATGATATTGGGCGGCGGCCAGGGCCAACTTTCTGAACGCCGTGGGTACATGCACACGGTCACACAATCCGTGAATCCGGGCAACCCCCCGCGTTTCGTGACCATAATGGTGCGGCAAAAGGGTCTGGGGCGTCTCGGCCTTTCCCACATCGTGCAGCAGTGCCGCAAAACGGACCCGGGGAGAATCGCTCAACCGGCACGCCTGAGCCAGGGTCAGACGGGTGTGCTGCCAGACATCCCCTTCCGGATGGTACAGGGGCGGTTGCGGTATGCCCACCAGGGCGGCCAGTTCGGGAAACAGCACGGCCAGGGCTCCGCACTGCTGCAAGAGGTCAAAAAAGGCCAGGGGATTGGCCGTTGTCAGGGCTTTCACACTCTCCTGCCAGATGCGCTCCATCGCCACGGTTTGCAATTCCCCTGCAGCCACCAGGTTGCTCAACAAAACCAGTGTCTCCGGGGCAACCCGAAAGCCCAAGTGCCAAAAGCGGGCCAGAAAGCGGGCCACCCGCAGCACCCGCAAGGGATCCTCCACAAAGGCGGGAGAGACATGCCGCAGCAGACGGTTTTTGAGATCCTCCTGGCCGCCAAAGGGGTCGATAATGGCCCCCGTGCTGTCCATGGCCATGGCGTTGATGGTCAAATCCCGGCGGGCCAGATCCTCCTCCAGGGTGACATCGGCAGAGACCTGGGTGGCAAAGCCCCGATAACCCGGCCCCGTTTTGCGCTCCTGCCGGGCCAGGGCATAGGCCTCCCCGCTTTCCGGGTGCAAAAAGACAGGAAAATCGGCGCCGACTTGCATAAATCCCCTGGCTTGCAGGGTTTGGGGCGTCTCGCCTACCACCACCCAGTCCCGATCCGGGGCGGGCAAACCCAGCAGATGGTCCCGCACCCACCCACCCACCCGATACAGCCGCTGCAACGGCTCTCCGGCGCGGGCTGGCATCTCAACCCTTGACACAGACAAGCTGTTTGAGCGTATGGAGAATTTCCACCAAATCGGCCTGCTGGGCCATGACGGTATGAATATCCTTGTAGGCTGCCGGAATTTCATCCAGGACGGCGGCATCCTTGCGGCAGGTGACCCCGGCGGTCTGTTGCTCCAGGTCCGCCTTGCTGAACCGACGCTTTGCCTCGCCTCGGCTCATCACGCGACCAGCCCCATGGGCGCTGGAGCAAAAGGTTTGCGGATTGCCTCTGCCCCGCACGATATAACTCTTGGCCCCCATGGAACCCGGCACAATGCCCAGGTCGGTTTTGCGGGCACGGATGGCCCCCTTGCGGGTTACCCAGACACTTTGCTTGAAATGTTGCTCCCGTTCCATGGTGTTGTGATGGCAGTCGATGACCTCCCCGACGATCGCCACCGGCGTTCCCAGGCAGTCGGCCAAAGTTGCGAGGATCGCCTGCCGCATGAAAGTGCGATTGGCCTTTGCAAAACCCTGTGCCCAGGCGACACAGCTTACATAATCCGCGAACGCAGCCGTCCCCTCCTGCAGAGAGGCCAGATCGGGGTCGGGTAGCTGCTTGAGGCGGCTTCCCATCTCCTGGCGCGCCCATTCGATAAAATAGGTGCCGATGCGATTGCCAATGCCCCGTGAGCCCGAATGCAGCATCAACCACACCTGCCGGTTTTCATCCAGACAAAGTTCGATAAAATGGTTGCCCGTCCCCAGCGTGCCCAGATGGCGCTCCCCGTTGACCCGGTCATGCAGCAGTTTGGGATGACGTTTCAACACATCGGGCAACTGCTGTGGCAGGCCAAAGGTTGCCCAGTAACTCTGCAATGCCGGTGGCACCCTCTGCCAGGCCCCTCGATCCATGGCTCCCCCCTGATGGGTGCGGCCATGGGGCACTGCCTCCTCTATGGCATGCTGCAACGCTTCGGCCTGCTGTTCCAGCACCGTTGCCTTCATGTCCAGCTTGACTGCCTGCATGCCACAGCCGATATCCACGCCCACCGCCGCCGGTATGACAGCTCCCTGGGTAGGTATCACCGAACCGATCACCGCGCCCCGACCAGCATGCACATCGGGCATCGCTGCAACATGCTTGAAAATAAAGGGAAGAGTTGCCACATTCATCAGTTGCTGCCGGGATGAATGGTCCAGGGTATCGGTGTAGACATAGACCGGAACCCGTCCGGTGTGTATGATCTCGTAGATGGGCATGGGCACACATTCCCCGACCGTCGGTTTCTAGAAAGAGTTCCGTTTTTTGCGAATGGAGGCGAACACCTGCGCTGCCCCCTGCCCTGACAGGCCGAGCGTGCTGGCGAAAGCGGGCTGATCCGCCCGCAAAAAGGGATTGTACTGCTTTTCCTTGCCCAACGGCCAGGGCATGGTTGGTTGTTCCTGGTCGGTCTGTTGAAAAATTTCCGGCAGCAAGCCCTGCAAGTCGGTGTTGTTCGGCTCCAGAAAGCAGGCAAACTGAAAATTACTCAACGTGTATTCATGGGCGGCGCAGAGTTGAGTGGCATCGGGCAGGGCACGGATTTTCAAAAGGCTTTCCCACATCTGCTCCGGGCTCCCTTCAAACAGACGACCACACCCAAAACGAAACAGGGTATCGCCGGCAAACAATGCATCTTGAACTCGGTAGACCACGTGGCCCAGTGTATGACCAGGCACCGCCATAACCTCCGCCTTCCACCTCCCCATCTCCACCTGCTCTCCATCCTGCACCGCGATGTCCAGCGGGGGCAGTCGATGACGGTCTCGTGCCGCGCCGATCACCCGGGGGCCAAACTGGCGACGCAGCGGCTCGACACCGCCGATATGGTCGTGGTGGTGGTGGGTCAGCAGGATGTGGGAGAGAGAGGCAGAGTGGCTTTCCAGATAACGTCTGACCGGTTCGGCTTCACCCGGGTCCACAGCTGCCCAGTGCCGGGGAGCGGTTTCAAACATCCAGACATAATTATCTTTCAGTGCGGGGATGGGCTCGACCCGCAGGGAATGTTCGGGCATAATTTACGTCCACCACAGAACCAAAGCGAGATGCCAAGACGATGATGCTGGAGGCTGCCACACTACACACCTGGTACAACGCTCCCCAAGGGCGAACGGTCGCCCGTTTGGTTGGGGAGGTCATGATACAGTGGCTGCGTAACAGCCGATCCCCCATTAGAATACTGGGACTGGGCTTTGCGCAACCCTATCTGGATCAGATCATCTATTTTTTACCCAAGGAGCGTTGTGGCAGGCCTTTGGGTGCCTCTCCGGCTGAGATGGGCGTGATGGCTTGGCCCGCAGGGCAACCCAATTGTCTGGCACAAGTCCGCCCGGATGCTCTGCCTTTTGCCGACGAACAGTTTGACCAGGTGATCATGGCCCACGTTCTGGAGGGCAGTGAATCGCCGCAGGCCACGTTGCGGGAAACCTGGCGTGTGCTTGCCCCTGGAGGTCGGTTGTTGTGCATGGTACCCAATCGGGGTGGCTTGTGGGCGCGAAGGGACAGTACACCTTTTGGTTGTGGTCGCCCTTTTTCCCCTGGACAACTGACTGCCCTGCTCACCGAGTCGTTGTTTTTGCCCCGTCAGTCCCGTTTTGCACTGTTCATGCCGCCTTTTGCGGAACACCATTTTCCCAGGGCCGCACCCGCCTGGGAGAAGGCGGGCAATCGTTGGTTCGCGCCATTGGGCGGTGTCATTCTCTGCGAAGCGGAGAAGGTTGTCTATGCCACATCCCTGCCCAGCAAACAGGGCAGCAACCTGAAAACCCGCCGTCGTCCCCTCTCCCCGACAACGGCGGCTGTTCCCTGTGAAAACAGTGCCACGGAGTATGAAAAATAATGCAGGATGCCGACCTTGTAAGGGATT
The DNA here is from genome assembly GCA_015229095.1 of Magnetococcales bacterium. Lineage (GTDB taxonomy): Bacteria > Pseudomonadota > Magnetococcia > Magnetococcales > Magnetaquicoccaceae > Magnetaquicoccus. The sequence continues at coordinate 5,981 of JADGCE010000121.1, forward strand.
TTCTGGATGATCTCCTGGTGGAGGAGGGGCTGGCTTCCAATACCCTGGAGGCCTATCGTCTTGATCTGGCCGGGTTGACGGCATTTTTGGCCACCCATTGCCGGGTTGGGCAGACTGTCGGTCTTGCCACGGTGACTCCGGAGGATTTGGCCAATTTTCTGGAATATCTGTTTCACCAGAAGATGAGCAGCACCAGCGTGGCGCGCAAAATGTCGGCCATTCGTCGTTTTTACCGCCATTTGCTGGTAACGGAACAGCGCAGCGACGATCCTACCCGCCTGCTCTCCTCGCCCAAGGCGCGGCGGTCGTTGCCGAAAATTTTTGATGAAGCCGAGGTCAATGCCCTGTTGTCTGCCCCGGAGCAGGACAACGAATTGGGTGTGCGGGACGCTGCCATGCTGGAGTTGCTCTATGCCACCGGTCTGCGGGTTTCCGAACTGGTCACCCTGCGCACCGACAGCCTCGATACCGACATGGGCATGCTCCGTGTGGTGGGCAAAGGGGACAAGGAGCGGTTGATACCGGTTGGAGAGATGGCGTTGGAACGTATCGCCCACTATCAGCGGGTCGCCCGTCCGCTGTTGTTGGCCGCACGACCGGCCACGACGGCCCTGTTCGTCACCCATCGGGGTCAGGCCATGACCCGGCAAAATTTTTGGTATATCATCCGCCGCCATGCGGTGAATGCGGGTATTCTGAAACCCATCTCCCCCCATCTGCTGCGTCACTCCTTCGCGGTGCATCTTCTCAATCACGACGCCGATTTGCGAGCCATACAGATGATGTTGGGACATGCGGACATTTCCACGACCGAAATCTACACCCACGTCAGCAAGGTGCGTATGAAGCAGGTTCATGCCCGGTTTCATCCCCGTGCCTCCTCACCGGTTTGAACACGGGGAAGCGGAACCATGACACACCAATCGGTTGGGAAGGGTCTGCTGCGGGGTTTTAAAATGGCCCTGGGCTTTCTGGTGGTATTGCCTTTTATCGGTCTGCTGTTGCCTTTGTGGTATCTGTATCGCTGGAACGAATGCCGCTCCGGGCGCCCCATGCCGGTCGCTCCCTGGGCGGAGGTGTGGCCCCGCGCCGATCGTGCCAGCGCCCCGGCCTGTGTGGCGGATCGCTGGCAACACCCCGCAACCGAAACAGTTTTGCCACACCACGGCTTGCCATCCTCCGACCTGCCCTCTGCCCTGGCTAAGCCAAACGCGGGGGGCGTGGCTGTGGTAACAGGAGGGGCCAGGCATCTGGGGGCAGCCATTTGTCAGGATCTGGCCACGCTGGGGTATCGGGTGGCGGTGCTCTATCATCACTCCGCACCCCAGGCCAAGGCCCTGGTGGCGGATATTCAGGAGAGGGGTGGCATTGCCCACCCTTTTCCCCTGGACCAAAGGGATCCAGCGCAGTGTATCCAGATGTTGGATGCCGTGCAGCAGCGTTGGGGCGTGCCGGAATTGTTGATCAACAATGCCAGCCTTTTTGTGCCGACGCCCCTGGAAGAGAGCAGCTGGGAGGGGTTGGAACAGCTTTGGCGTGTCAACCTGCAGGGCCCTCTCTGGCTGGCCCTGCGCGCCGGAGAACGGATGAGAAACCGTCAGGATGGGGTCACCCCGGCCGGACAGATCATCCAGATGTGTGACATTTGGGGGGAGCGGCCTTTGGCGGGCTATGGGGGATACAGTATCAGCAAGGCGGGATTGATCATGGCAACCCGTGTGTTGGCCCGTGAACTGGCTCCCCAGGTGCGGGTCAACGGGATAGCCCCCGGTGCCATCCTGGCCAAGAGCGGGGAGAGTCGGTTTCAAACGCTGCTCGCTCGTACCCCGTTGGCCTCTGCGGCCTCCCCGGAGGCGGTGCTGCATGGTATTCGTTATCTGCTCACCGCCCGGTTTGTCACCGGAGAGATTCTTCATGTGGATGGGGGGCGCAGCCTGGTGTGAACACCCGTGACAGAACAGCTGTTGCCGATCGGGACCGGGATGCGCCACCACAGTAGCGCCTTGACAAACACCGCAACATTTTGTAGCCTCCGCCCGGTTGATTGCCCTGTTTCGTGCCCGTGGCCGACGTAGCTCAACTGGCAGAGCAACGGATTTGTAATCCGTAGGTTCGGGGTT
>JADGCE010000122.1 GCA_015229095.1 Magnetococcales bacterium
AAAAAGGGTGGAGGGGGTCTGGGGGAGGCGGTTCACCGCCTCCCCCAGGAGTGGCGACAACGATGCGCAAGGCCCATCCCCTTGTCATAGACCAAAATAATCGCGCACAAAGCGGGCAATGCCCAGGCTGTCCTCCAGGGCAAAGCGGGGCAGCGGGGGCAGACACTGGGGATCATCGGTGGCAATCGCCACCACCTGCGTCAACGCTTCGTGCAGACTGGGTTGCTGACTGGCCAGTCGATGCACGACAATTTTGGGATGATGCTCGTTTTTGTAACCCTCCACCAGAATCAGATCATGACCATGCAGATGGCGCACCTGCTCTTCCAGGGTGGGCTCCGCATGATCGTGGAGATCCTGGATCATGAACCAGCGCTGTTGCGAGGAAAAAAGCACGGTGGCGGCTCCGGCCTGGCGGAAACGGTAGGTATCCTTGCCGGGCAGGTCGGGATCGGCGGGATGGTGGCCATGTTTGATGGCGGCCACCCGCAGACCCTGCTGATGCAGGTGGTGGATGACGGCCACCATCAAGGTGGTCTTGCCGCTGCCACTGGCGGCTGCAAAGCCCAGCAGTGGAATGGAAAAGGGTCTGTTCATCCGCCGCTCACCGGGGGAAAAAGAGCGATTTCATCGGCATCCGTCACGGCGCTCTCCGGCTGTGCATAGCTCTGATTGACGGCGACCCGCAGGTGTGGATCGGCGAGCAGGCTGGCGTAGGGTTCTCCCCTGCCGCGCAAAAAGGCCAAAAGATCGGCCACGTTCTGGACCGTTGCGGGCAAGGAGACCCGCTCCTCTGGGGTGCCGATCTTTTCTCGCACCCAGGAAAAATAGACAAGATGGGCCATGGATCGCTTTTCTCCTCCCCGACAGAAGGTGGTGGGGTGATCTCCCCCGCAGCCCCCTACACTACAGGGCAACCGCTCCCGTTGGCAATGGTTGCGCTGTGTCTGCCGATGGCCGTTGCGGAGCACGGCGGGCGAACAGCCAGTACAGCAGTGGCATCAACAGCAGGGTCAGGAGGGTGGAAAAGCCCAAGCCCCAGACGATGGCCGTTGCCACGGGGCCCCACAACAGGGAGTAGCCACCCAGACCGACCGCCAGGGAGAAGAGACCGGCAATGGTGGTGACGGAGGTGATGAGGATGGGGATCAGACGGCGGCGCGCCGCATAGAGAATGGCAGGCAGCGGAGCCCATCCCAGGGCCCGTCGATCGTTGGCGGCGGCAATCAGGACGATGGAGGAATTGACGGCAATGCCCGACAGGGCCACCACCCCATACAGGGTATACAAGCTGAGCGCCTGCCCAGAGAGCAGGGTGCCATAGGCCACCCCGGTAAAGGCCATGGGCACCGTCGTCAAAATCAGGATCGGCTGGAAATAACTGTGAAATTGCGCGCCAAGAATCAGATACATCAACCCCAATCCCAACACAAACAGCAGGCCGATGGCATCCATGGCCTCATAGATATCATCCAGAATGCCGGTAAAATCCAGCTCGACGCCCGGATAGCGGCTCTGCAGGGTGCTCCAGGCGGTTTTGAGACGCTCATTGGCGGTGACCACATCCAGACGCTTTTTGTCCAACTCCGCCTCGATGGTAATGGCGCGCCGAAAATTAAAATGGTGGAGGGATTCCGGTCCATGGGCCACCTGGGCCGTGAGCAAATCTTTTAAAAATACCACCCCACCGCCAGCAACAGGCAGGGTGCTCTGCAGGGGATCGTGCCCCTCCTCGGCCAACACACGGACATTGATCTTTTCGCCCTGATGCTGAAAATGGGCGGCCACCTCCCCATCCCCCAGAAGGCGGATGAGACGGGCGATGGTGGCCGGCGACACATCGGCCCGCAGGAGCGGATCCCCCGCCAGGCGCAGACGCCATTCCGGTCCCCCCTCGGCAAAATTATCGCTGATATCCGTCACCTCCGGCATCTGTGCCAGGAGCGCTTTCAAATCGGCCACAGCCGCGCGCAGGGCTGAAAAATCATCGCCGCGCACCTTGACATGGATGGGTTTGGTAACAGGGGGGCCCCCTGACATGGGCATAAAGGTGACGCTTTCCGGACCAGCCACCGTCGCAACCAGGGGGCGCGCCAGGTCGATCAGTTGCGGCACCGGTCGGTGCGCATCGGGTTCCGGCGTCAGGCTGACCAAAATTTGCCCATAGCGATCGCCGGTCAACATTTGGGTCTCCGTGAACATGAGACCCGCATAGGAGACCAGGGCCTGGCTCTCACCGGGATGCAACAGGTGGCGCAGCTGCGTTTCAATGCGCACGGTGCTCTCCAGGGTGCGGGAGAGGGTTGTACCGGGGGGCATCTTGACGTTGACATAAAAAAGCGGCATGGGATCCATGGCAAAAAAATCGACCCGTATCCATCCGACAGCGATCATGCCGGCGGCACAGAGCATGGGCAGGAGGGCAGAGAGCAGCGCCACTTTCGGCCAGCGAAAAATGGCCAGCAGCAGGCGCATGTAGGAGCGGCGCAGGCGTTGCAAAAAGGTGGTCCGCCACGGATGCAGGCGGCTGGGACGGCCAAAGTCGAGACGCATGGCCACCACATGGGCGGGCAACATCCAAAAGGCCTCCACGAGGCTGACGGCCAGTGCCCCGCTGACCACCATGGGGATCACCCGCATAAACTTGCCCAGGATGCCGGGCAGCAGCATCAAGGGCAAAAAGGCGGCCATGGTGGTCAACACCGAGGTGATGACGGGGATGGCCACCTCACGCATGGCCAGCACAGAGGCCTCCAGGGCCGTTTTTCCCCGTTGCAGATGGCCATAGATGGTCTCCACCACCACCACGGCATCATCCACCAACATGCCCAGGGCGATCACCACCCCCAGCAGCACCATCACGTTGAGGGATCCCCCCAGGCCATAGATGGCGGCAAAGATGGCTGCCAGGGAGAAGGGAATGCCCAGGCTGACCAGAAGGGCGATGCGGCTGCCCAAAAAGAGCCAGCAGGTCAACAAAACCAGCAGCAACCCCAGCATGGCATTGTTTTCCATGATGCCGATGGCGTGTTGGACCATGAAGGTGCTGTCATTGGCCAACCAGAGGGTTACACCCGTCTGGGCGCTCTGTTGCCGGGCCTGCTCAACATAGGCGCGCACCTGGCGTGTCAGGGCCAGGGCATTGCTGTTGGGCCGTTTGGTGATGGCGAGCAATACCGCCGGCTTTCCCTGAAAGCGTACCGCCTGATGGGCCTTTTCCCGACCGCGACCCACGTTGGCCACGGCCCCCAGCGGCTGCTCCCCCTGGCCACCCAGCACGGGCCAGCGGGCCACTTCCGTCAAGTCCGCCGTGCTGCCCTGAAGGCGCACCAGCAGATTGTTGGGCCCCTGTTGCAGGGTGCCGGCAGAGACATCGCGAAAATGGGCCGTCAGGGTATCGGCCAACGCCATGGGGGTCAGGGCAAAGGAGGCCAGCAGGGGGGGCGAAAAGGAGACCTGCACTTCCGGATCCCGCAGCCCGGTCGGGGTCACCTGATCGACACCCGAAATCCGTTCCAGGCTCTTTTTGACGTGCCGGGCCTGCAGGCGCAAATTTTCGTCCTCCTCCTGACCCTGCACCACCACCATGACGGTGGGAAAGCCGTTGGAGCTGGTGATCTCCAGAATGACGGACTCCTCCGCCTCCTCCGGCAGTTCCCGCCGTTTGTTCTGGATCTCGCGGCGCAGATCGTTGACCCGTTTGTCAAAGAGCCGCTCATCCATCTCGTCGAAGCGTACCAAAATTTCGGAGGTGCTCTCCCGGCTGCTGGAGAGGACAAAATGGATGTTGGCCACCTTTTGCAGGGCCTCTTCCAGGGGATCGGTAATCTGTTTTTCCACCTCTTCGGCGGAGGTTCCGGGGGCAAGGGTGAGAATGCTGATCCAGTTAAAATTCATGTCCGGATCCTGTTGGCGGGGCAGCATGCCATAGCACAACATGCCAATGACCAGGATCAGAAAAAAGGATACATTCGCAAAAACATGATTTTTATAGAGAAGAGATAACATGATCGATGCGCAATCCCGGTTCAGCGGGCCTCTTCCACCTGGATGGAGTCACCGTCATTGAGCTGTTGCCGCCCGGCCAGGATCAGATGGCCTGTCGTGATCCCCTCCACAGAAATCGCCTCTCCCTCCACGGCCTGGGGGAGCGGATGAAAGCGGGCCTTGTCCGCTTCGGCAAAAAAGAGGCCCAACTGGCCGCCGCGTCTGCTCAACAACCAGGTAGGCAGGTGGGGATGCGGCGCCTTCCAGAGCAGACGACCGGCGGCACCGGGCAACGGCCTTTCCGGCCCCACCAGGGTGAGGCGCAGCTCCCGGGTACGGGTTTGGGCATTCTGCACGGGGAGAAGGGTGCGCCATCGCACCGGATAGCGTTGATTGCCCGTCAAAAAATGGCCTTCCCAGGCGGCATCAAACGCGCTGGCCTGCTCGGCACGGATCTGGGCAGAGAGCTCCAACTGCTCCTGGTCGGTCAGACGCAACAACGGCACGCCGGCTGTGGCATAGGCACCCAGCTGGCCCTGCCGCTCGCTGATGACCCCGGCGAAGGGCGCCCGGAGAAGCACCCGTTCCAGGCGATCCTGGGCGGCTTGCAACAGGGCCTGCTGTTGCTTGATCTGGGCGGCCAGCAGACGCACTTCGGTGGCCCGCTGGTCCCATTGTTCCGCCGGCGCCTGGCCTTTTTTGTGCAGTTGGGCCGTGCGCTCCTGCTGCCGCTGGGCCAGTTGATGGCGGAGCTGGGACTCTTCCAGGGCCACCTGGGCCTGTTGCCATTGGTTTTGGTAGAGCCAGGGGTCCAGGCGCAGCAGGGGCTCCCCTTTTTGCACCCGCTGCCCCACCTGCACGGAAATTTCCTGGATGATGCCGGAGAGTTCCAGGCTCAACGGGCTGTCGTTGAGGCTGAGCAGGGTGGCTGGCGCCTCCTGTTGGGGATGGAACAGCAGGCTCTCCAGGGGTTGCACGGTGACCACGGCAACATCCGCCGCGTGCAGGGGAAGAGCCACGGTCAACAGGCAAACGAACAGGTGCAGGATGGACAGGCGTCTCGTCGAGGTCATGGTGCGCGCTCACTGGATGGGAGAGGGGGCAGGCTACCAGAATTGCCGCCAACATTCCAACAGAAATCGCGGCCCCACCATGCAACGCCCCGGCGCATCTCCCCCGTTGCGGCCATTCCCGGGGAAGGCGGAGAACCGCCTCCCCCAGACCCCCTCCACCCTTTTTTTTCAATCGTTTTTTACGATTGAGGGGAAAAGAGAATGCGCAGGGCTCAACCTCCTCCCACGGCGTCCATCATGCGGATCCCGTGATAATGTTCGCGTTGCCACTCCATTCCAGGTCGGCGCAAACGACGCGCACCTCTCCATTCGCCCAATGAATCGCCACAGAAAAGGTGATACTCATATGGGCGTTGGGCAGGGAAAGGTAGGGACCGGTGATCTGCACTTCACCCAGACGGGCGACGGCCCGCCGAAAGTAGGAACGACGCGACCAGTCCGCGCCTGAAAAACCAGCGATATGGTCATATTTTTTCTCAGAAGAGGCGACAGAGCCCTGGAGAACCCGGTTGGGCCCCAACTGACGACCATTGCCATCCAGCACAAAGCAACACACAAACCCTTTTTTCTGCAGCAACTGGTCGCAGCCAAGAAACAGAGAGGCGTCGTCCGTGGCATCCCGCACAGCCTGATAAAACAGATCCAAATAGTGCGTGGATTCCCTCAATTGACGATCGGCATCCTGGCTGGATTTTTCTCTGAGTTCATGATTCAAAAGCTGTACACGCTCCCCGCCCGCATCACGCCAGGATTGCATGGCGCTCTGCGGGCGACAAAAATAGTAGCCCTGCACCAGATCCACATCAGAATCCATGCTGATGACCGCTTCTTCATGGGTTTCAACACCCTCGATCAACACCAGACATCCCGCCTCGTGGATGAGGGAGACCAGACTGGGCAAAACCCGGCGCGCACGGATATTGTTCACGGAGTTGGCTATAATGCTTCTGTCGAGTTTGACAATATCGGGCTGCAATCGCCAAATACGATCAAAATTGGACTGACCGGCACCAAAATCATCCACGGCGGTCAAGTATCCCTGTTCCCGATAATGCGCCATCGCTGCCGTCAACAGCCCCTCGTCATGGATCTCTTTTTCCAATATTTCGATGACAACACGCCGGGGGGCCAGCCCGGCCCGTTGCAGCAAACGGGTCGTCAAATAGATGCCTTGCGACTGTCCATTCAAAACAACGCGGGGATTCAGGTTTAAAAAGAGCCAAGCCATCTCCGGGGCGAGTGCCTGAAAATTGTGCACATGCAACAGTCGACACAGGCGGTCGATCAGAATGACCTCCTCTTCATCCGAGGCTTGGGAAAACAGCTGTTGCGGGCTGACGCTCTGCCCATCACTCTGCCGAGATGTGCGGATCAATCCTTCAAATCCCACGGGGTGCGGATGTGACAGGCAAAAAATCGGCTGAAAGGCACTTTGCAGGTGATACTCTCCCAACCGGCCCATCGACCACGGGCCGGACACAGAGAGATGATTTTTACACAGCATCTCGATAATACTGTTATGTTTTGACATGACGACCGTCCCTTACACCATAATCTGCATCGTTCTGTGATACCTGGAAACCGCACGGATTTCAAGATTCGAGCCAAAGAAAATAGAGACGCAAATCCCGCATCTTCCTTCCTGCCACGCCGACGAGATGCTCAAAAAATAGGCAACTGCTCTCTATTTTACACCGCACCTGCTCAATAACTGGACACGCCTGTCGCGCTTATTTATTAACCTATTGATTTTTTAAAATATTTTTTTGGTATCATTATTGCTGAACACGGGTATAGCCGGTCTTTTGACAGCCCATACCTTCCAACCATGGAGTTTTGAAGTGAACAATCCCAGCATGCTGCCCTTTCTGCTTGATGACGACCTCGCCCTGATCCGGAGCAAATCTACCCGCACGGTGTTCAAAAAAGGGGAGGTTGTCCTGCAGGAAGGCGCCATTTCACGCAGCCTTTATCTCTTGGTCAGTGGTCAAGTCAATGTGGTCAAGGATGTGCTCGGCGAAGAGGTTGTCATCACCCGTCTGGAACCCGGGGAACTGCTGGGGATTGCCTCCCTGCTGAATGGCTCCCCCATCGGTGCCACCGTGTTGGCCAGCGCGGAGAGCACATTTGAACTCATCGCCACGCCCGATCTGCACGCCCTGTTGGAGTCCATCCCAGGATTGGCCGTGCGCTTTTACCGCTCTTTGGGGGCTGTCCTGGCCAGTCGGTTGGACGCCGTCTTGCAGCAAGTGGCACAGCCTGAATCCCGTTGACCGCACACGCCCCCCGGATGGTTTATGCGAGGCCCGCCACCACGCCGCGCGCTGAAACAACCGCAACGACCCCATGCCCAGGGCTTTTGCCCTGGAGCCGCAATCGCTTTGATTTTGTTGTTGGATGACCCTGCATGGAGAATCGACCGCACCGCGTTCCCTGGCACCCTCCGATCCAACGGTTGCACCGTTTGAGCGGGCGCGCTTGCCGGCAAGAGAGAGATCCGCTACAGTGCCTGGGCTGGGGGGGGGATCGACCGAACACCAAGGAGTGATAAAACGTGGATGATACCATTCTTGAGTTGCGCCAGGCCGCCGCGCAGGGCAATGCCGTCAGTCAGAGCAAACTGGGCACCCTCTACTATCAGGGGCGGGGTGTGCCCCAGGACTATCTGGAGGCCATGAGCTGGTTTCAGAAGGCGGCTGCCCAGGGAGATGCCGCCGCCCAGCTCCGGTTGGGCTTCATGTACCACCAGGGGGTTGGCGTCCTGCAGGATCTTCAGACCGCTGCCGCATGGTTTAAAACGGCGGCTGAACAGGGAGACGCCGCCGCCCAGTTCAATCTGGCCGTCATGTACGATGATGGCGAGGGGGTGCCCCAGGATCCGGTCCAGGCCCACCTCTGGATGAACCTTGCCGCCCTGCAAGGCAACGAGGAGGCAGCCAAAAATCGCGATATTATCGCCAAAAGCATGAGCTTCGCCCAGATCCAGAAAGCCCAGGAGTTGGCCAAAAACTGGCAGTCCAGCCGCTC
>JADGCE010000123.1 GCA_015229095.1 Magnetococcales bacterium
AAAAAGGGTGGAGGGGGTCTGGGGGAGGCGGTTCTCCGCCTCCCCCAGGAGTGGCTGAAGCGAGTGGCTGAAATTCACGGGCGATCAACGACAGAGGAACACAAATCATGGTGATGAAGGCGATGAGCGGTGTGGGTTATCTGCTGCGTGGTTTAAAAATGCTGAGCCGTCCTGGCCTGCGACACTATGTGATCCTTCCCTTGACGGTGAACGTGCTGCTGTTTGGATCGGGCATCTGGTATCTCTATGGCTGGTTCCAGAAACTGTATGATTGGGTCGATGGTTTTTTGCCCAGTTGGCTGCACTGGCTGCAATGGTTGCTGGCCCCCCTGTTGGTGATCGTCACGGCATCCTTTGTCTTTTTCAGCTTTTCCATGGTGGCCAATTTGATCGCTGCCCCGTTCAACAGCCTGCTGGCGGAGCGGGTGGAATATTTGCTGACGGGTCGCTTTCCCGGTGGCGAGGCGACGACCAGCGGCGGTTTGCTGCATAAAACGGCACCGTTGTTGTGGAGCGAACTGAACAAAATTTTCTATTCCCTCGCCTGGATGCTACCCTTTCTGCTGTTTTTTATCATTCCGGTGGTCAATCTTGCCGCCCCGTTCCTGTGGGTGCTCTACTCGGCCTGGATGATGGCCATCCAGTATGCGGATATTCCCATGGGCAATCATGATCTGACTGGCAGACAGGTGCGCCGGCACCTGCGCCAGGAGCGTCTGCTGGGGCTGGGATTTGGCGGCGCGGTGTTGCTGTTGAACACCCTGCCCCTGATCAACTTTTTGGCCATGCCGGCGGCGGTGGTGGGGGCCACCCTGTTGTGGGTGGAACGTTTCCAGAATACCGGGATGATTCAAGACGGGGTGAACAAACCCGGGAGCGACTGACGGGCTTTCTGGATCTCCTCCCGCACCCATGGCTCCCCTTCCAGTCGCTGCTGCTCCTGGAGCAGCCGTTCCGGGGCTGTTCCCAGCAAGGTGCCTGCGGGTTGACAGGCCAGCCGTCCGATGCCCCAGGCGGCATGGCCCCGTACCAGGGGGGCCCCATGCTGGAGCAGATGGGCCAGGGCGGGCAGAGCCTCCGGCGCCCCCCAGTTGCCCAACGCCACAGCGACATTGCGCAGAAAACGCACCACGCCGATGCGCTTGATGGGGGAGTGCTGCATCAGGGTGCGAAAGGAGCCCTCCTCCAGGGTGGCCAACTCTAGCAACGGCGGGGCCTGCAGGGCGGGGCGGGGGATGAAAGCCACCTCCTGGGTGGCGGGTGCGAAACGGTTCCAGGGACAGACCGCCAGGCAATCATCACAGCCATAAATGCGATTGCCCATCGCCGCCCGATAACGGTCGGGAATGGGCCCCGCCTCTTCGATGGTCAGATAGGCCAGGCAGTGGCGGGCATGCAGACGGTAGGGCTGGGCCAGGGCGTCGGTGGGACAGGCTGACAGGCAGCGGCGGCAGTCGCCGCAATGGTCGGCCATGGGGGGGTCGGGGGGCAGGGGCAGGGGCAGTAAAAATTCGGCCAAAAAGAGCCAGCAACCAAACTGGCGGGAGACCAGCAGGCTGTTTTTGCCCTGCCACCCCAGACCGGCGGCACAGGCCAGCGGTTTTTCCAGAAGGGGGGCGGTGTCCACCAGCAGGCGACCCTGGATGGGGCGTTGCAGCCGGTGCTCCAGCCAGAGGGCCAGCCGTTGCAGCCGTTTTTTGAGGATGTCATGATAATCCCGGTGGCGGGCATAGAGGGAGATCCAGCCCTGACCGGGGTTGCGACCGGGGGCCAGGGGGTCATCTCCGGGGGCATAATTGACCCCCAGCACCAGGATGCTGCCCAAGGTCTCCAGCAGGTGCCGGGGATCCTGGCGTCGCTCCGGTTGCCGGGCCAGCCAGTGCATGTTGCCATGGGCGTTTTGTTGCAGCCACTGCTCAAAATAATCGGCATGGGGCGGCGGGGCGGCGGCGGCAAAGCCTGCCAGTGAAAACCCCTCCACCAGGGCTTGCTGACGCAGGGACTCTTTCAAGGTGTGCCAGGAGAGATTTCCCTCTGTCGGCTGCATGATTCCATCCGTCGGGGCAAAAAGGCGGGGAAAAGGGTCGCCGGTGGAGCCACGGCTGGAGAAAACGTCCGGGTGCGTTCTTGATCGTTGCATAATGGCCCATGATAAGGCAGAATTCATCCAGTGGCAACTCACCTGGAACGGGAACAGCACAGGACTAAGGAGGCGTTATGAGGAATCATGACCTGGTTATCATCGGTGCCGGTTTGGCGGGTATGCGTGCCGCACTGGAAGGGGTAAAGGCTGGCATTGACGTCGCAATCATCAGCAAAATTCATCCATTGCGCAGCCACTCCTGCGCGGCCCAGGGCGGCATCAACGCCGCCATCAATCCCAAAGATTCCCGCGAGTCCCACGCCTTTGACACCGTCAAGGGGGCAGACTATATCGGTGACGAAGATGCCATCCAGCTGATGTGCCAGGAGGCCCCGGAGGCCATCCTGGAGATGGATCGGATGGGCACCCCCTTCTCCCGCCTGGAGGGCGGTCTGATCGCCCAGCGTCCCTTCGGGGGCGCCAGTTTTGACCGAACCTGCTATGCGGCGGATCGCACGGGTCAGGTGTTGCTGCACACCCTTTGGGAGCAACTGGTCAAGGCGGGGGTGCATGTTTACGAGGAGTGCAGCGTTTTTCGTCTGGTCACCCATACGGATGGCCATGTCGCCGGTGCCGTGGTCTACGACATCAAAACCGGGGAGGTTTTCCCCGTGGCGGGCAAGGCGGTGCTGATGGCCACCGGCGGTTATGGTCGGGTCTTCTTTTCCAATACCAACGCCACCACCTGCACCGGTGACGGGATGGCCCTGGCCTTGCGGGCGGGCGCGCCCCTGGCCGATATGGAATTTGTGCAGTTTCATCCCACCGGGTTGCTGACCACCGGCGTTCTGGTGACCGAGGGGGCACGGGGCGAGGGAGGCTATCTGATCAACGCCAACGGCGACCGCTTCATGAGCAAATATGCCCCGAAAAAGCTGGAGTTGGCCTCGCGGGATGTGGTTTCCCGGGCGGAGCAGACGGAGATCATGGAAGGCCGGGGGAAAAATGGTGCGGTTTTTCTGGATTTGCGCCATTTGGGGGCGGAAAAAATTCTGGAACGGTTGCCGCAGATTCGCCAGCTCTCCATTGACCTGGAGGGGGTGGATCCCATCCATCATCCCATCCCGATTCGTCCGACCGCCCACTATTCCATGGGAGGTATTCGCACCGACAAGTTTGGCGCCTCTCCCTTGCCGGGTCTCTTTTCCGCCGGTGAGGCGGCCTGCGTTTCGGTGCATGGGGCCAACCGTCTGGGAGGCAACTCCCTGCTGGATACCATCGTGTTTGGCAAGATCACGGGCCAGCATGCCAGCCAGTATGTAAAAACCCAGTCGCAACGCGATTTTCCCGTCTCCGAGCTGGTGGAGGTCAAGGGGCGCATCGGCACCCTGAAACGGGGCAAGGGGATGCGGGCCCCGGAGTTGCTGGAACGGATGTCCAGGGCCCTGAACCTCCACTGCGGGGTGTTTCGCAACCCGGAGGGGATGCAGGAGATGGTCAACCAACTGCCGGGGTTGCGCCAGGAGTACGAGCGGGTCAGTGTGCAGGATCAATCGGAGGTCTTCAACATAGACCTGATCCGGGCCTGGGAGTTGGGGAATCTGCTGGATCTGGCCGAGTGTATCGCCCGGGGAGCCCTGGCGCGCCAGGAGTCTCGCGGGGCCCACTCCCGCACCGACTTTCCCAATCGGGATGATCAAAATTGGCGTCGGCATACCATCAGCCATTGGAATGCCAACCAGGGCGTTGTGACACTCTCCTACGAGGATGTGCGCACCCTGGGGTTGCCTGAGTATGAGCCCATGGTACGCTCCTACTAGGAGAGCTTTGACCCTTTGATTCGGTAACAACTAGGGGAGACCGTCATGCCCGTTTATACGTTTCGTATCCAACGCAACTGGACCACCGAGCAGGGCAAGCTGGAAAGCCACTATCGGGACTATTCCCTGGAGGTCAGTGCGACGACCACCGTGTTGCTCGCCCTGGAGGAGATCAGGAGCAGCCAGGATGGCACCTTGACCTTCCGGCAATCCTGCCGCTCGGCCATCTGTGGCTCCTGCGCCATGAAAATCAGCGGTCGCACACGACTGGCCTGCAAGACCCATGTGGGGGATGTGGCCAGGGATGGGGTGGTGGAGTTGGCCCCCATGGCCAATCAGCCGGTCATCAAGGATTTGGTGGTGGATATTGGGCCCTTCTACCGCAAAGTGCACAAAATCAAACCCTATCTGGAAGATGGCCCGGAACAGGCGCACACCCTGGACAAATCGGCCTACGATCAGGTCAACCATGTCACCCAGTGCATCATGTGCGGGTGCTGCTATTCCGACTGTACCATGCTGGAGGTCAGCAAGGAGTTTGTCGGTCCGGCGGCGTTGGCCAAGGCGTTCCGGGTGGTGGCCGACCCGCGCGAGGGGCAAAAAACCATGCGCCTGCGGGATCTCTCCGAACCCTCCATGATGTGGAGTTGCAGCCGTTGCGCCATGTGTGTGGAGAGTTGTCCCAAAGATGTCAAACCCATGGAGGCGATTGTCAAGCTGCGCACCCGTGGCATGGCCAAGGGGTTTGTCGATGGTCCCGGAGCCAAGCATGCCCTGGCCTTCCATCAGGATATTCAGAAGTGGGGCGATTTGAATGAATTTACCCTGTTGCAGCGCACGGTGGGCATCCTGGGTGCTGTCGCGGAGTTGGGTACTGCCTGGCACCTGTTGAAAAAAGGCAAAATTCCCTCCCCCTTCCCCCACAAGGCAGAAGGGGTGGAAGAGTTGCGCAGGATCTATCAGTTGCTGGAGGAGCATCCCATAGACGTGGAAACCAAAGCCAAAGAGGTTGTCCCCGAATAGCCGATAGGAGAAACAATATGTCGCTGGAATTTGCCTACTATCCCGGTTGCGCCGCCAAGCAGGTCCAAAAAGAGGCGGATTGGGCCGCGCGGGCCGTTGCCCAGGAGTTGGGGATCACCCTGCACTCCATGCCCCAGGCCAGCTGTTGTGGTGCGGTCAGTTTGCGGGAGAGCAAGCCAGCCTTCGCTTTGGCGGTTGCCGCTCGCATCCTCTCCGAAGCAGAGGCGCAAGGTCACCCTCTGGTGACCATCTGCAATACCTGTTTGCAGACGTTGAGTTATGCCAACCATCGTTTCAAGACGGAGCCGGATCTGTTGGACAAGATCAACCATGTGATTGTCCAGGCGGGGGTGCGTCCCTACAAGGCCAGCATCCAGGTCTATCATCTGCTGTGGGTGATTACCGATCAGGTGGATCCTGCGGTGCTGCAGAAAAAGATCCAGCGCCCCCTCAAGGGGTTGAAGGTCGCGCCCTTTTATGGTTGCCATAATCTGCGCCCGGAGGAAATTTTTGATGCCAAGGCGGGGGAAAAAGCCGACCATTTGGATCGCCTGATCCAACAGATGGGTGGCACGCCGGTGGCATACGATGGCCACGATAAATGTTGTGGATTCCATGTCATGCTGTCGGATGCCACGGAGATGCGCAGCATGGTGGCCAAAAACTGTTTGAGTGCCAAGGGGGCAGGGGCTGAGGTGATGATCACCCCGTGTACCCTCTGCGACATGGCCATGGGAGCCTACCAGAAGGCGGCTGAGGATGTGGTGGGGCAGGAGATCGATCTGCCGGAGCTGAATTTTGCACAGTTGCTGGGGATTACCATGAACATCAGTACGGAGACCCTGGGCATCCGGCGGCTGCATGTGGATCCCCATTCGGCCCTGGCGGAGCGGGGTGTCATCTGAAACGATCCCCAAGCAACAAAGGGGGGGGCGGTGTTCCGTCCCCCCTTACCCCCGGAGATCTGCGCGCGAAGGTTGGCCTGCTGGTCGATTTTGCCGGGCTTGACGCCCCCCTCTATCTGCACCATCCCCTGAACATTTACCAAACCCACCACCCCTCTGAAGTGGCGGCCCTGCTGCGGCTGGCCGAGGCGGAGGCCCGCAGGGGCCATTGGGTGGGGGGATTTCTCACTTTTGAGTCGGCGGCGGCCTTTGGCCTGCCGGTGCATGGGGAGACCACGCTGCCCCTGCTGTGGTTGGCGGTTTTTTCCCAGGTCGAGGCGGTGGTTTTTCCCGCGCTTGCGCCTCCCCCCCTCCCGCTCCTGGTTCCGGAAATTTCCTGGGCGCGCTATCAGCAGGATATTCAGACCATTTTATCCTATATCGCCGCCGGGGAGAGCTATCAGGTCAACTATACCCTGGCGGCGCATCTCGCCTCTGTGGTGGATCCGGCGACCCTTTTTTTGGCCCTGCAGACACGCCATCGCCACCCTTATGCCGCCTGGTTGCAGTGCGAGGCGGTCACGGTGGCCTCCTTTTCCCCGGAACTTTTTCTGCAACGTCAAGGAGATCGGCTGTGGACCGGGCCGATCAAGGGCACCTGCGCCCGCCTGGCCGACCCGGCGGCCGATGCGGAGCTGGGCGAGGCCCTGTTGCACTCCCCCAAGGAGCGGGCCGAACATGTGATGATCGTCGATATGGCGCGCAACGATTTGGGCAAGGTGTGTCAAACAGGCACGGTACGGGTGGAACATCTTTTTGAACGGCGACTGTTTGCGACGATTCAACACATGGAAACCCGTGTCCAGGGGAGGCTGTTGCCGGGCTTGACGCTGGATCGGCTGATGGCGGCCCTGTTTCCGGCGGCTTCCATCACCGGTGCGCCCAAACATCGCACCATGGAAATCATTCGGGAACTGGAGGGAGGCCCACGGGGGATCTATACGGGCAGCATGATCCTTCTTCGCCCAGGGGGGGATTTTATCAGCAATGTGGCGATTCGGACCCTGAGCTGGCAAGGAGAGGAGGTGGGTCGCATGGGGCTGGGGGGGGGCATTGTGGCCGATTCGGAGAGTCGACGGGAGTGGGCGGAAATTGCCGACAAGGGACGTTTTTTGCGGGAGTTTCCCCCCCCCTTGCAGTTGATCGAAACCTTTTTGCTGGATGGCACCGGGGAGATGCCCCGCCTGCAGCGGCATCTGTGCCGTTTGCGGGCTTCCGCCCGCTCTCTGGGTTTTGCCTGTGCCGAGGCGGAGGTGGAGAAGGCCATCCGTCAACAGGCGGCTCTCTGGCACCGGGAGAGCCGGGAACCCATGGTTGTGCGTTTGCTGCTGGAGATGTCGGGGGCGTTCACGCTGCAAAAACGGCCCTGTTCCGCCATTCCGCGCGGCTTGACGGTACGCATCTCCCCGGACCGCGTGGACCGTCTGGATCCCTTGCTGTGTCACAAGAGCAGCCGACGGCAGTTGTTTGATCGGGGGCTGGTCCTGGCCAAAGAGGCGGGTGATGGAGAGGCGCTCTTTTTTAACGCCCTGGGTCATGTCACGGAGGGGGCCATTCGTGCCATTGCCGTCCGTTTGGCGGGTCTCTGGTATGTGCCCCCCCTGGCGGATGGCTTGTTGGCCAGCATTTGGCGACAGGAGATGCAGGAGACCCTGCAAGCCAGGGAGAAAAGCCTGACCTTGGCGGAGTTGTGCCGGGCGGATGCGATCCGCATGGGCAACAGCGTGCAAGGGGGGGTGACGGTGGTGGCATTACGGGATGCCCAGGGCAGGGTGCTGGCGGAGTGGGGGGAGGGAGGCACCGACGGTGCATGAAAGGGTCTCCCCCTTGAGTCGGGATAGAGGAACAGCCGCTTGCCATCGGGTAAAAAATCAGGCAGCGCAAGCGGATGCCGCAGGATACGGTTGCTTTTTTATTGTCCTGTGGGTAACATGCGCGCACAACGGGTGGCAGGGTTGTCTGGCGATGGCAGAATGAGGACGGTATTAGGGGACGATCATGGCGGAGGATTTTCTGGAAGCGGCTGTTCGTTTGGATGCAAACGACGATTTTGTCGGGCTCAGCAACCTGGTGAGCAGCAGTCGGGTGGGGGTGGCTCCTGTCCTGGCCGCCCTTCAGCATCTGCTTGGCAAGATGCGACTGAAATCCGCCTATGTGCTGGCCATGATCCTGGACAA
>JADGCE010000124.1 GCA_015229095.1 Magnetococcales bacterium
GCCGCAACGCTTCCACCCGGTTGACCGGCAGGCGGCAGACGCCATTGCGGCAGACATAGGCGGTGGGTTCGCCATTCAGCAGGGTACGTCCGGCCAACAGGGGCCAGGCCTGGGGGTCCGGGGGCTGCCCAGGATCCACCCACCCCACCAGCAACCCCGGAATCAGGGGCTGGCGCAGGGCGGCCAACAGGGCCTGGGTGGTGGGATGGGTGCGGCCACCCACCACCACCACCTCCACCGCAGAGTCCGGTTGAAAATCGAGCAGATGCAACAACTCTGGCGATTGGGCCGCCTGTTTGGCCAGATAGGCGGAGAGACGGGGGCGCAGGGCATCCAGGGCCTTTTCCAACACCCCGCCGGGGCGGAACAAGGCCAAACGTTGCAGGGTGATCAGGGCCACCGAATGGCCCGCCGGCGTGCTGCCATCGGCCCAGATTGTCTGGGCCGGCATGGCCGACGCTTCCCCCAGCGGGGTCATCTGCAGCGACTGACCGCTACCGGCCTGGAAACGCTCCAGCAGTCGCTCCATGAGGGTATGGGCCCGCTGCAGATGGTGCAGGTCAAAATCGGCCTCATAAAGATCCAGCAGGGCCTGGGCCAAAAAGGCATAATCATCCAAAAATACAGCGCTGCCGACGGCATCGCCCTGGCGACTGTGGCGCAGATCCTCCGTCTTCGGAAAGGCCCGGTCGAGATCCGCCAGACAGAGCCGTGCCGCCTCCAGATAGCGCTCCTCCTGCAACACCGCCGCCGCCCGGGCCAGGCTGGAGATCAGCAGGGCATTCCAGGAGGTCACGATCTGCCCATCCTGCAACAGCGGCGCCCGTTTTTCCCGTGCTGCCAGCAGGGCCAACCGACTCTCCCCGGCCTCCAGACGACTCTGGGGCAGGCTCTCCAGCCCTCCCAGCAACCGCAGCACACTCCGTCCCTCCACCACCCCCTCCACCGGATCAAAAAAGAGCTCCAGGAAAGGGGCGGCGCGGTCGGGGCCCAATACGGCGGTAATTTCCGCCGCACTCCAGGTATCCCGGCTCTGCTCTGCCACCGGGTTGGCCGCCAGGGCAGCGGCAAAACAGCCCCCCGGCAGACGGAAACGCCGCAGCAGATCCTCCAGAATCTCCCGCACCAGCAGGGCATAGTGGGGGCGCCCGCTCCATTGAAAGGCCTCCAGATAGAGCCGCGCCAACAGGGCGTTGTCGGAGAGGAGCAGATCAAATTGGGGCAGCAGCCAGCGGCCATCCTGGGCCGCGCGATAAAAGGCGCCCCCCAGAAGATCCCGCACCCCGCTGGCCCCCATCTGATCCAGCAGCGGCAGGAAGTCTGCGGTGGCCTGCGCCTGTCGCTGCTGTGCCGCATGGCGCAGCAGCAGGGCAAGAGGAAGCGGTTGGGGTTTCCGCCCCCCCCCACCCGACGGGTTCAGCAGGCGGCTCTGCCAAAACGCCACCGCCCCGGGCCGGGGATCGCCGCCGTCAACCCCGGCGGGTGGCGTCGGCATCTGTTTCTGTTCGGCCAACCAGGTGGTCAGTTTATCCGTGCGCCGCAACAGCTGTGGCCGGTTGCTCTGCCACTCGGTCTGGATGGCGGTCAACATGGCCAGCAAACCGGGCTGTGTCGCCGTGGTCACCGGGGGAAAATAGCCTCCCCCATACAGCGGTTTGAGTTCGGGCGTGAGAATCATCTGCAGGGGCCAATCCGCCTCTCCCGTCATGGCCGCGACGATGGGCATGAGATAACCCTCCAGGTCAGGGCGCGCCGACCGCTCCACCAGAATGCTGACATAGCGGTCGTTGAGCAGTGCCGCCGTGGCCGGATCGTTAAAACTTTCCCGACCCATGCGCCGACAGGCCTGACAGGCGGCATCCCCCAGCGAGAGAAAAATCAGCTTTCCCTCTGCCTTGGCCCGTGCCAGGGGCTCCTCTCCCCAAGCGTGCCAGTGGACCAAATCCCGGCCATGTTGCGACAGATAGAGGCTGCCGACAGGCAACGAACGCCCCTCTGCCCCAACGGTTCCGGCGAACAGCGCGCCACACAGCACAATCCAGAGGGCCCGCAGCAGCCCCGCAGAGCAGAGGTCAACAGGCTGCGGCCGCATGGCGCAGACGATGGGTGGTAAACAGGGAGAGGGTGAACAGCAGCACTGCCCCGGTCTGATGGGCCGATGCCAGGGGCGTGGGAACCAACCAGAGCAGGGTGCTGATCCCCAGTGTCAGCTGCAGCAGCACCATACCCAGCAGGAGGTGGGCGGTCAGGCGGATGGTACGGGATACAAGATGGCGTCGGACAACCCACCAGAAACGCAACACCGCCACAAAGACCAGGGTGGCCAACAGCCGATGATCCCACTGCACCGTGGCCACATTTTCAAAAAAATTTCGATGGAAAGGCTCCAGTCGCCAGATGCCGTCCGGGATCCACTCGTCGTTCATCAGGGGGAAGGTGTTGTAGGCCATACCCGCATCCAGTCCCGCCACAAAGCCGCCGGAAAGCAGGGTGAAATAGATCAGGCCGCTCAGGGCAACGGCGGATTTCAACAGCGGATGCCCCTGGCTCCCTCCGGCCCGTTGACCGAAATGGAGCCCCAGGGCCACCCACAGCATGTAGGCATAGAGGGCGACGGCCAACCCCAGATGGGCTGTCAAACGGTAGGGACTGACATGGGGATCCTCCACCAAACCGCTGGCGACCATATACCAACCCACCACCCCCTGCAACCCGCCCAGAAAAAACATGAGGGCAAACTGCCAGGCCAATGACTGGTTGATGCGACGGCGCAGCCAAAAATAGAGAAAGGGGAGCAAAAAGACCAGGCCGGTCACTCTGGCCAGGAGGCGATGGATATATTCCAGCCAGAAGATGGATTTGAACCCCTCCAGGGTCATATCCCAGTTGATTTTCATAAATTCCGGGGATTGGCGATAGTAACGGAACTGCTCCTGCCAATCGGCCTCCTGGAGGGGAGGGATCCAGCCCAGCACAGGGGCCCACTGCACCATGGACAATCCCGAACCGGTCAGACGGGTCAGGCCACCCACCACCACCATGGCCACGATCAAGGCACAACAGAGAAACAACCAGCGGGCGACCGATCGCCCCTCTGCCGAGGTTGCAGAAAAATTATCCATGAACAAGATTCCCGTCTCTTGACCCCACGCACAAAATAACCAACGATAAGCGACCGTGCTCCCCCAACCAGACCGGGGCGTGGGCTTTGGTCACCGTTTGGGCTGCGATGGGGGCTTTGCCCCGACCCCACCAGGGGCTTTGCCCCTGGACCCCACCAGGGGGATAATCCCCCTGGACCCCTGATAGTGGAAAAAAAAGGGGGGGGGTCTTGTGACGGTAGCACGGAATTCCCCTGTCACGCAACCACCACCCTCGACCCAGGCAACCATGTCCCGCGATCCCGTTACCCTGACACTCCCCGGCACAACCACCCGACCGCAGAGCAACCGCCTGGCCACAGGCTGGCTGATCCTGGCCCTCGCCTCCCTGGTGGGGGCAGGCATGGTGGTGATTTTGATCATCCTGGCCCGCACCCCCTTCGTCCACGCCCTGATTCCCTGGACCGGCTCCTTCCGGACCGCCCTGGTGATCCACGTGGATCTCTCCGTGCTGGTCTGGTTTCTCTCCTTCGCCGGCCTGCTGGCCAGTGTGACCCTGGGAGAACGGCTGGCCCGATGGGGCCGCATCCCCCTGGGGATGGCCCTGCTGGGCACCGGAATACTCACCTTCTCCCCGTTTTTGGGAGAGGATGCCCCGTTCATGAACAACTATGTGCCCGTGTTAAACAATTCAGCCTTTTTCCTGGGCATTGGCCTCTTTGGCGGCGGTTTCAGCCTCCTCGCCCTCCTCGCCCTGTGGGAGACCCAACCGGCCAGCCAGAGAGGAGAGGCGGGGTTGCGCTTCGGTCTGCGCACCGCCTTGTGGCTCTTTTTTGTGGCCCTGGCCATCCTGATCTGGAGCGGCTTTGCCCTGCGTGGCCGCCACCCCCAGGATGAAACCTATTTCGAGCTGCTCTTCTGGGGAAGTGGCCATCTGCTGCAATTCACCCATGTGCAACTGCAAATGCTGGGCTGGCTGTGGTTGGCTGCCCTGGCCGGCCTGCCCGCCCTCTTGAGCAAACGGATGCTCCTCCTGCTCTTCGCTCTGGGGGCACTGCCCGCCCTGCCAGGCGCCCTCATTCCCCTCCTCCATGCCGTGGAAAGCGGTGAATATCGGCTGGCCTTCACGGATTTGATGATCTATGGCGGCGGTGTGGCCTCCGTTCCCCTGGCCCTGCTGTTGGCCTGGTCCCTGTGGCGACCGGCAGAGGGAGGCGTCACCCCCCGGAGAGCCAACCCTTCGGAAGAGGCCCGGACGGCATTGCGCAACTCCCTGCTGTTGTTTGCGGTCGGCGGCATCATCGGTGCCATGGTGCAGGGGGTCAATGTCACCATCCCCGCCCACTATCATGGCTCCATCGGCTCCGTCACCCTGGTCTACATGGGCCTGACCTACCACATATTGCCCGGCCTGGGTTTTCACCCCCCGGCATCCCGGTGGGCCAACCGGCAATTGAACCTCTACGCCCTGGGCTCCCTGCTGCATGTCATCGGTCTGGCCTGGTCCGGAGGGCATAATGTGCCGCGCAAAACAGCGGGGGCCGCCCAGGGATTGACCACTCTGGCCGACAAAATACCCATGGGAATCATGGGCATCGGTGGCATGCTGGCGGTCACGGGAGGCATCCTGTTTCTGGTGTTGGCATTTCGTTCCTTGCGCCAGGGAAGACAAAAATTGTAGCATCCGCCGACAAAGTATGAACTTGATGAGAGACAACGCCCTCTTCGTGAAAGCGGCTCGGTTGGCTGTTTCAACAGAAACTCAGGAGAACAAACATGCCGGTTTTATCCCGATGGCTCCCCGTGCTGGTTGCAGGACTCTCTCTGTGGGGTGGAGAGCTGCTGGCGCTGGATGTCAACATTACCAAAGAGATCCCCTCCATCACCGTCAAGCATGGCAACAAAACGGTCACCGTGCAGCGCAACCAGGATCCTGCGGCCACCCTTGACCCGGAGTTTGCCAAAATATCCCGCAAATGCCCGCCCTTTTGCGCCCACCCCCTGGAAGCGGCAGCGGGGGTCAAAACGGTGGGTGAGGTGGAGCTGATTCACTTCATGAACAAAGAGCTCAAGGATGGCACAGGCATCCTGGTGGATGCCCGTACCCCCGACTGGCACGCCAAAGGCACCATTCCCGGCTCCATCAATGTGCCCCACACCGATCTCTCCCCCGAAGGAGCCGATGCCAAAACCCTGGAGGAGACCATGAAACGGTTTGGGGTCAGCAAACAGGGGGCAGGTTGGGACTTTTCCAAGGCCAAAAACCTGGCCATGTGGTGCAACGGGGCCTGGTGTGGACAGTCCCCCACCGCCATCCAGAATTTGCTGAAAATGGGCTATCCCGCCAACAAGCTGTTCTATTATCACGGCGGCATGCAGTCGTGGAAAATGTTCGGATTGACCGTCGTGCCACCGGCGGAGTAGGAGGGTCACCGTTTGCCGGGCCACTCCTGGGGGGCGGTGAACCGCCCCCCAGACCCCCCACCCTTTATTTTTTAGTCGTTTTTCCGACGCGGAATCGGTGGTGCCTCTGTCAAAAACTCCAATCCGGTCAGCCGGAACCGCTCTCGCAGCCGGGCATTGGCAGAGATAAAGTGCAGCGGCTTGCCCGCCTGCACCGCCATCCGGCGGGCAGAGAGAAAAACCTGCAACACCGCCGTGTCCACATCCGTCACCCCGGAGAGATCCACCTGCAAGGGCCCGGAAGCCGCTGCGATCTGTTCCCGCAACTGCCCCACCAGGGCATCAATCCCCTCCAATCCCAGGGCTCCCCGCAACACCAGCACCTCGCTCACCCTCCCGTCCCCTCACCAAACAGGGTCACCAACCGTCCCGGAATCTCCGACAACGGCAGAGTCTGATCCACACCCCCCGCCTTGATGGCCATCTTGGGCATACCAAAGACGACACAACTGGCTTCATCCTGGGCCAGGGTGCGCGCACCCGCCTGTTTCATGGCCAACAATCCCTCCGCACCATCGGCCCCCATGCCGGTCAAAATCACCCCGATCCCCCGTTTGCCCACCTGACTGGCCATGGAGTGAAACAAAACATCCACCGATGGCCGTACTCTGTGCACCAGCGGACCATCCTGCAACTGCACGACATGCCCTCCCTCCTGCTGGACGATCACCATGTGCCGCCCCCCCGGCGCGACCAGCACCCGGCCCGACTGCACCCGATCCCCCTCCTCCGCCTCCTTGACCTGCATCCGACAGAGACGATCCAGCCGTTGTGCAAAAGGGGCGGTAAATTGCGCCAGCATGTGCTGCACCACCAAAATGGCGGGGGCGTTTTCCGGCAACGGGATCAATACCTCCTGCAAGGCATCGGTCCCCCCCGTCGAGGCACCTATGGCAATGATGGGATCGGCCCCTTCGTGCGCCGGAAGGGATGTGCGAACCAGCGGCAGCGGATGGGCCTTGGGCGGCTCCAGAAAACGCTTCGGGGCATTTTTTATCTGCGCATGGGCGGCGGCCTTGACCCGGTCAATGATCTGCTCAGCCATTTCATCCAGTTTTTCCCGCACGTCCAGGTTCGGCTTGGCGATCACATCCACCGCCCCCAGGGCCAAGGCGCGAAAGGTCTGTTCGGTATCCTGACCGGTCAGGGTGCTGACCATTACCACCGGCATGGGATTGGATTTCATCAACCGTTCCAAAAAATCCAGGCCATCCATACCCGGCATGATGATATCCAGGGTCAGCACATCCGGTCGCAGCTCTTTGATCCTCTGCATGGCTGACCAGGCATCGACGGCACTGCCCACCACCTCCAGCGTCTCATCGCTGCTCAAGATCTCCTTGAGCACCTTGCGAACCAGGGCTGAATCGTCGACGATCAATACTTTAATTTTATTCATGTGCCCGTCTTCTGGAAAATATTGTGCTTGCGTTTTTTCAGGGTGGGAATCTCCGCCACAATTTCCGAGTGCCCCAAAAACAAAAACCCCCGCTCCGGTTGCAGATATCCGGCAAACCGTGCCAACAACCGCTCGCGCACCATCGGCTCAAAATAGATGATCACGTTGCGGCAAAAAATAATCTCAAAGGCGGTATTGATGGGATAGCGCGCCTCCATAAAATTGATCTGCCGAAAATCGATCCTCTCCCGCAAAACGGCCTTGGCCTGAAAAGCCCTCTCCCTGCCCGACAGCACCGGCGTAAAATATTTATCCCGCAGGGCGGCAGGAATCTCCGCCGCATCCTCTGCCGAATAGAGGCCGTTGGCCGCCTTGTGCAATGCCTTTTGACAGATATCCGAGGCCAGGATGCGAATATCCCACCCCTCTCCCAGGGTTTCCAGAAGGATCATCGCCAGGGTATAGGGCTCCTCGCCGCTGGAACAGCCGGCACTCCACACCCGCACTTTTTTGCTGGCGGCGGCCTGTTCCTGTTGCT
The DNA here is from genome assembly GCA_015229095.1 of Magnetococcales bacterium. Taxonomy (GTDB): domain Bacteria; phylum Pseudomonadota; class Magnetococcia; order Magnetococcales; family Magnetaquicoccaceae; genus Magnetaquicoccus. The sequence continues at coordinate 7,502 of JADGCE010000124.1, forward strand.
GTATTTCCGGCAATATCCAGTTTTGCAAATGGTCGAGTTGGACATTTTCCCGAAAAAACCGGGTGTGCTGGGTGGTGATCTCATCGATCAACTCCTGCAGGGCACCCTCCTGACCGGGGGCCACCAGATTGTCACACCAACTGCGCAACATCTCGGCACCGGTGATGTTCAACCTTTTTTTGACCCGCAAAAAAATCAGATCTTTCTTTCTGGGCTCCAGATAGAGGCCGCA
>JADGCE010000125.1 GCA_015229095.1 Magnetococcales bacterium
GGCAGGTGGGGACCACCGGGATTGTAGACCAGGTCGAGCTGCAGGCCGGAACCGGGTTGACCATACCCCAGGCCGTTCAAACGCCGCAGACCCTGAATGCTGGCCGCAAAGGCGCCGCGCCCCCGCTGCCGATCGACAGTGTCTTCCTGATAGCAGGGCAGCGAGGCCACCACCACCACCTGCTGGGCGGCCAGAAAGGGGGCCAGATCCTCCTGGCCCGCCTCGTTCAGAATGGTCAGATTGCAGCGATCCTGCACCGTCAAGCCCATCCCACGCGCCTCCCGCACCAGCTCCCGAAAACGGGGGTGCAGCTCCGGGGCACCGCCGGTCAGATCCAGGGTCCGAATCGCCTGCTGGCGGGCAAAGCGCAACAGGAGTGCCATGGTCTCCTCATCCATGCTCTCCGTGCGTCGGGGCGAGGCCGCCACGTGGCAATGGGTGCAGGCCTGGTTGCACCGATAGCCCAGGTTGGCTTGCAGGGTCTCCAGACGGGCGCGCCGCAGGGGTGGAAAGGAAGAGGCAAAGTTTGCGGTCATGGAAAGGGCCTTGTGCTGAACTGAAACTTTTCAAACGGATCGTCCGCAGCGTTTCCAACAATATGTCTGGAAGCGCGCTGGCCGTTCACAGGTGGATGATCTCCACATCCTGCCAATGCTGCTGCAAATATTCAGCCACCAGACGGCGATGGCACTGGGCCGGGCTCGCTTCGCTGCAGAGCAGACACCCCCCGGCAAACCACGCCTGTGGCAGTTTGTGGGCAATCTGCCGTTCATCCAGCAGGGCCAAAAACTGGCGTTCGTAGGTGGGCCAGTCGCCGCCGTTTTTTTTGTAGGCATCGAGAATGGCTTTGCTGGGGGCCAGCAGGGGCAGATGGCGATATTCCATGCCGTGAATGACACGGACAAAATAGTTTAAATCGTCCCGCTTTGTAAAGCCTGCCAGCTGGGAAACATTGTTGAGACGGGCATCCAGCAGCCGCACCAAACCGGGCTGTTTGAGCCGCGTAAAAAAAGTTTCGGCATTTTTTTGGGTAAAACCAATCGTGAACAGTTTCATCGTCTCTCTTCCTGCCCGGTGGGTGGATCGAGGCGGATCGCATAGGCAATCCGCTCCTCCTGTAGGCTGTAGGCCCGCTGCAACCGTTCGGCGGGGCTTTCAAACAGGCTGGGTTCGGCCAATTTGTGCCGTTCCAGCAACTGTTTTTCCAGGGCCGTCTGGGTCAGCAACTCGCCATCGGCGAGAATATGGGCAACCGGAACGCCGCTGTCGTGCAGATGGCGCGTCACCAGGATGGCACGATGGCACTCCAGCGGCTCCTTTTCGGCACACATCAGGGCGATGACATACTCTTGCATGCCCCGCCGCAACCGCTGCAACCCGTCGGCAAACAGGGGCTCTCTGGCCAACTGCTCATACTGCACCTTGCCCTGTTTATAGCAGGCCCGGTTGTCGCTCCGCGCCCCCAGCTCCCGGCCCAGAAAGAGATAGGCGATGCCGAGCGGGCGCAGGACGGGTCGGAGGGCATCCATGGAAAAGTGGGGCGCGTGGCGACTGTAAGGGTGTGAACGCACATCCACCAGCGCGGTGACGCCGTGCTGTTGCAGCCGTTGAATAAAGGTTTCCAGGGGTTGCGTGGAGTGCCCGATGGTCAGGAGGGGGGCACTCATGCAAAACGTTCCTGGCAGAGCACAGCGGCGATCAATTTGTAGTGATATCCTTCCCAGGTATGCCCCAGGCTGATGCACAAAACGGGGTTCGCAATCGTGTAAAGCCCATCCGGTCGGCTGAGATAGAGCCCCTCCATGACGGGATCGGTGATATCCAGCGCATAGGGGTGGCCACGATACTCAAAACGACCCACCATCACGCGCTTGGCATCGGGACGGCCAGAGCGGGGTGCCACAGCGAGGCTGATCCGCTCGGTGGCGATCAGGTAGAGGGAGGCCGCCAGAGGAGCCTGCTGCACGGCCAACCGATCATGGCTCTTGCCACGACTGCTCTCCCCCACCCCCCACAGGCTCTCCGGTTGATCCAGCCCCTCCCGGAGCTGGGACCAGGCCATTTTTGCCTGGAGCTGCCACCGCCTGCGGTGATCGATGCGATGATTTTCCGGTTGGTGGGGCAAGGGCTCGGCATCCAGACAGGGGATGGTCACAATATCCAGGGGCAGGGGGCGGTCATGGTGTTGGCAACACTGCTCCATGAAGGACAACTCCTGGCTGGGGCGGTGGCTGACCGGCCTGACCCAGGGGCCAAACTGGCCGTTGTGCCACTCTTTGCCGGCCACGCAGGTGCCCCCCGTTTTTCGGGAGTTGGCCAAACAGACGATGGTTTTTTGATAGCCCATGCATACACCCCCGACACGACGGCGACCAACCACAACTCCTCGATTTGAAATAAACTTATGGTATTTTTATGGTAAAAAAAACCCCCTGCAAAGCCCGTGAGCCCCCCCTGCGCTTGCAGGGGGGGCCAGGAACCCGCTTATTTCCAGCCGGCTTCCCTTTCGCATGCCGCCATCGCCGCCGGATTTCTCTGCTCCCAGGCCGTGATCGACAGGGTTTCATTGTCCGACATCTTGTTGTTCATGCAGGAGCAATAGATGGCCACCGTCGCCTCGGATTGCCCTTCGCGCTTGTTGTCTCTGATGCACTGCCCGACCCAGGCCGCATCATCCGCGCCCGCATAGAGGGTGCTGCTGGCAGCGGTCAGGGCGACCATCATGGCGCCCACGGTTAAAACAGAACGCAATCCCTTCATCAAAGTTCTCCCAACGCCATCAAATAGTGGATGAAACAAGCCGGCAGGCCAGATGCACGCACCTGCCCGTCCAGCCTTTCTGCGAACTCTATCCCAATCTTTTCGGGAAGACAAGGCCGCCTGTCAGGGTTGGACAGAGGTTATAGGGAGGAACAAACCACCGCACGCTTGACAATATTCTTTGCAGTCGGCGCCCCTCTCTGCGACAATTGCCGGTTGCCGTGGGGCCACGTGACCACGGCAACCTGTGAGGCTCTTTTGCGCCGGGAGTAATGATAATGGCTTGGTCTTTTCCACCCCCCACCTATGGTTTGACCGTCGCCTCCCGGGAGGAGCGCTTTCCGATACGACGCATCTTTTGCATTGGCCGCAACTATGCGGAGCATGCCCAGGAGATGGGGGCCGTTCCTGAGCGTACCCACCCCTTTTTTTTCCAAAAATCACCCGAAGCGGTGCTGGCCCAGCCCCACGCCGGGGCCGTTTTATCCCTCTGTTATCCCTCCGCGACCCAGGATTTGCAGCATGAGGCCGAGTTGGTGGTGGCCCTGGGGCAGGGGGGACGGGAGATTGCCCCGGAGCAGGCCGTGCAGCATATTTTTGGCTATGCCATCGGCCTGGACATGACGCGGCGGGATCTGCAAGCGGCGCTGAAAGAGCGGCGGTTGCCCTGGGATATGGCCAAAAATTTTGAGGATGCCGCTCCCATCGGCCTGTTGCACCCCATCGCCCACACCGGAGAGCTGTGCCAGGGAGAGATCACCCTGACGGTCAATGGGGTCTGTCGGCAGCGGGGGCGTCTGGAGGAGATGATCTGGTCTGTCAATGAGATCATTGCCGAACTCTCCCGGCTGGTGACCCTGTTGCCGGGGGATCTGCTGTTCACAGGCACCCCGGCGGGGGTTGGGCCCCTTCGGTGCCCGGATCATGTCTGCGTCACCCTTGAACCCTTGGGCACCCTGGAAGTGACGGTCCAGGATGGACAAGGCCATTATGCGCGGCGGTTCGGCTAGTGGGTCAACCAACCTGATTTGACAGGTAAAGTATCATGGGGTCCAGGGGAGATTATCTCCCCTGGCGGGGTGCAGGGGCAGAGCCCCTGCAAAAAGATACGCACTTATCGGGGCTTCGCCCCAAACCCCACCAGGGCTCTGCCCTGGACCCGCCAGGGCTCTGCCCTGGACCCGCCAGGGGGATGATCCCCCTGGACCCGCACGCCTTTTTCAGAACCTGTCCAATCCGGTTGGTTGACCCGCTCGGCGCCGGATCAGCGACGGGCGATCACAACCCGGCGACCATCCTGATGGATGATCCGCATGGGCAGGTCGGGCTCCCGCCAGGTGCTGAAATCATCCCGATCGAAAAGGGCCACAGCCTGCTCTTCCTGCAACCAGAGTGCCTTGAAGGCGCCCTTGTCGGCAATCCATTGGGCCGGGTTTTGCCGAATACCGAAGGCCAGCTCCCCCTGGAAATGGACCAGGCGAACCGTGCGTTCCAGGTAGAAGGGCAACGACTGAAAATAGCAGTTGACACAATAGACGGTGGGGGGAGGATCCCCCAGTGCGGCGATGGCCTGGGCGGCGTTGCGGCTGGCAAAGGTGGGGGAGAGCGCGTGTGCCCCGGCGGAGATGGCTTGCACGGTGAGCAGGGTGGAGAGCACCAGGGCCAGCAGGGCGATTTCTCCTCGACAGCGGCGCCACAGGGAGATGGCCACCCCCACTCCCAGGAGGGTGGCCGCCCCCACGATCCAGGGGCGACTCTCCCGCAGCAGGGCGGCCGGATAGGTGGCGTTGGCAAACAGCTCCACCTGCCAACCCCCCAGCAGCAGCAGGACCGCCAGGATGGCCGACAATCGCGTCTCCCAGTCGACGGCCACCGGGGCCGCCGCCTGGGCCAACTGTCGTCCCAGGAGCAGGGCAAGGGCAGGAAAGATCGGCAACAGATAGGGAATCAGCTTGGAGTGGGAAGCGGAAAAAAAGAGCAGGACAAAGGCGCTGTAGACCCATAAAAACCGCAGCGGATCAAAGTGCCCGTCCCCCTTCATCCAGGGAAAGCCGGGCCGTCCGAGCACCCACAGGAGGCGATGGCTCCAGGGGATGGTGCCCAGGAGCAGCACCCCGATAAAATACCACCAGACACCGCTGCGACCATGACCGCTGCGGGTATAGCGTTCCAGATGTTCATGGATAAAGAAAAACGGGGCGAAGTCCGGGTTGGCCAGGCTGACGGCCACAAACCAGGGTGCGCTCAGGGCGAACAGGAGCAGCAGCCCCCACCCCAGGTGCAGGTGTCGCCAGATGGCCCCATCCCGTTGCCACACACTGTAGATCAACACGGTGGCCGCCGGGATCAGCAAGCCGATCAACCCTTTGCTCAGGCAGGCCCCCGCCAGGGCGGCCCAGCCCAGGAGCATCTGTCGACGGCAGGCGCGGGGCTCCGTGACCCGGCGGGATTGGGCCAGCAGCAGGAGACCGATCCCCAGCATCAGCCAGACCGACGTGGCCATGTCCAGGGTGTTGAAATGGCCCATGACGGTATAGAGCAACAGGCTGGTGAGGACCAGGGCGGCATAGCGACCGGCGGTCGGCCCAAACAGTCGCCCTCCCACCCACCACACCCACAGAATGCCCACAAAACCCATGAGGGCCGTCCAGAGCCGGGAGCTGCCGGCATGCACCCCCAGCAGGTGATAAAAAGAGGCCGTCGCCCAGTATTGCAACGGCGGTTTTTCAAAATAGGAGAGGCCATTCAGGCGCGGGGTGAGCCAGTCGCCGCTGACGAACATCTCCCGGGGAATTTCCGCATAGCGCCCCTCATCCGGTTCGTTCAGATCCCGATAGCCCAGAAAAGAAAACCAGAGTATGGCCAGCAGCACAACCAGCAGCACCCCCTGCCCGCGGGGTTGCCAGGGATGGTGTACGGGGGTGACGGTGGGGGAGCTGCTCTCCGTTGCCATGCTGCTCACGTCATCCCGCGCAAACGCCGTTCCAGGGCCTGCCAGCCGAAGGTCTCGCTGCTGCAGCGCCGCGCATTGTGGCAAATGTTCTGCAACCTCTCCGCATCCAGGGGCAACTGCGTACACTGCTGAATGTCGATCAGATTTTCCCCATGCACAAACTCCGGTGGTGAATAGGCGTCCAGATTGGTGATGACAACCGCACCGCACTGCATGGCCGACATCACGCTGGTGTTGTTGCTGCGCACGCCCTGGTCGAAAAAAGAGGCAAAAAAGGTCGATTGTTTGAGATAATGGACGAGTGCCTGGTCGGAAAGATAGCCCATGAAATTGACGCGCCCCTCAAACAGCTCGTCCAACTCCCGATGGCTCTCCGTAAACGAGTCGATCATCCGGTCGCTTTCATGGATGGCGGTGGAGAGATAGATGGCATAGCTCTGTCGGGTCTGATCCAGCAACTCTTTCAGGCGGACATAGCGTTCCGCCTTGATCTTGTGCGCCATGCCAAAGGTGAACAGGCGGATCGTCCCTTGGACAAAGTCGCCTCTGCTCTGCAGGGTGGCCGGCGCCCACACCAGCTGGCACTTGTGGGAAAAAGGGGAGAGCCGGGCAAACATGTGGGCATCTCCGCAAAAAATGGCGCTGGCGCCCGCCAGCAACCGCTGCTCCAAGGGCAGATCGGTGGTGGCGTGCAAAAACAGGGCATAGCGCCCTGCGCTGCCCACGCCCCGGTTCAGCAATTCATGCAGGCGGGTCAAGGCATGCCCCGGCATGTCGTTGAGCTTGATCGACAGCAGCGGCGCCGCATATTGGCGCAATTCCGGTGCGAACAGTTGCACAACCGGCACGCCCCACAGATCGGCGAGGATGTGGTTGAATTTGGCCACCCCGGAGGAGAGGGGGTTCAGGTAATAGCCGACGACGCAGTCGTAGGCCCTCTCCTCTTTTTCCGGTTTTTGCATCTCTCTCCCTTCCCCCCTTGCCAACCAACACGCCCCCATCCCATGCCAGGATGCCACCTCCTCCGACCCGTTTACGACCCCCTCTCCTGCAAAAACGCCTGGAGCAGGCGGCTGGAAGAGTCGAGAACCGTGCTGACAAAGCGTATCTCAATGTCATGGGCACGGCACAAGGCCACCTCGTCGGCCGGCAACCGACCACTCCAATCCGCACCCTTGACATAGAGGGCAGGCCGCAACGCCTCCAGCACCTCCGCCGTGGAGCCCGGGTTCTGGTAGGTATACTGGAGATAACGAATGGCGTCCAGCACCTGGATGCGGTTGTGAATGGCCAGCAGCGGTTTGTGCTTGCGGGCCACATAGGCATCGCCATCCACACTGCACAGCACCGGCAGGCCGAACTGTGCGGCGGCCTGGAAATAGGCGATATGGCCCTGGTGGATGGGGTCAAATCCTCCCCCCACCAGGGTGACCTTGCCGCGTAAATCACGCAATGCCGCAAAGGGAATGATCATCTCCTCTCCTGCCCAACCGAGTGGACGGGGCGATTATGGCCCCAGAAAACCGGGATTCAAACGGGCAAAGGCCAGGCTGATGCGACCATCGCTCACGCAATCGATGGCGGTGCTGCCACGGGCTTGGCGGGCCGCGATGGCCCGTTGCCGTATCTCCCGCACCTGCTGGTAAAGCGCCTCGGCCTCTGCCATCTCGGTATAGCGATGCGCCAGGCGCGCCTCCATCTCCATGGTTGCCTGCAGGATCTCCTCCGCCGTATTCTCGCTCAGCAGGATACCCGCCTCCTCATAGAGGTTGGAAGCATAATAGTTGGCGATGTCACTGCTCAAAATTTCTTCATAGGTCAACGGCCGATCCATCGTCGTTGAAAAATATTTTTTGTAAATGAAAATATCCCGGTCATTGGCCTGCACCTGCTGGGAAATATCGTACAGAACCGGAAAATTGCTGCCCACTTTGGGAATGTTGAAGGCGTGCG
>JADGCE010000126.1 GCA_015229095.1 Magnetococcales bacterium
CCCGACTGTCAACAGGAAAATGCAGAGAGATGCAAAAAACTTTCACTTTTTTGGAAGACCAAAAAAAACAAGCCATAAAATCCATGCGTTGGCCGCTTGTGCTCCCACTGGCCGCCGGGAGAGGCGGCACAAGGGGACAAAGGCGCGCCCATGGAGTGCGGATGGGCGATGGCCGCTTGTTGGAACAACCCGGCGTATGCTAGTCTTTAACTGGGTGTTTTTTAAAAAGCGCTGGGCATTTTTCGCCGTCTGAATGGGGAGGGCAGGTCATGCAACAGGTGCCGGTTTTGGCCTTGGATATCGAGGGGTTTACCCAACTGCAGCGCACTCTGCCGCATCGACGGGCCATTCTTGGCCGCCTCGAAGAGCTGATGGTCCGGAGTGCCCGTTTTTTTATTCCCCATGGCAGCCCCCTGAGCATACTGGCATACCAGGGCACGGGGGATGGTTGCTATCTGGTTTTTCAACACTATTCCTTCCATATTGCCCTCAAATATACCCTGGATCTGGCCGCCGCCCTGGTGGCGTACAATCGCGGCGAATCCGACGAGGCGATGCGTATTCGTCTGCGTCTGGTGTTGGCGGTGGGGGATGTGGAAACGGTTGGCGGCCAATATTTGGCCGATGTGTTTTCCGAAGCGGCCCGTTTTTTGGATCATCCCCCTTTCAAAGGCTATTTGAAGGAGAGGGGCACGGACAGTGTGCTCGCCTTGACCGCGCTCTTTTATTCGGAGTGGCAGCGCTGCCCGGATCGTCTGGAGGCGGGGTTGTCGGTACAGTTGCCCGACTTCACCCCCTTTCAGTTGACCGACAAGCATGGATTGGTCCATGCCGGCTGGGTGGCGGGGGCGGGATGGCAGGAGCCACCGGCAGAAAAACAGCCTGCCCGTCGCCGCGCATCGACGACCGCCAAGCCCTGGCGGGTGGTGATGTTGATCGGCCACTCCCTGGCGGAGCCGCTGCCGGAGGCGGTGGATATGTTTCGCAGCGCCGCTGCCGAATGGCGCAAGGCCGGGCTGGCCGTGGAGGTGCGTCTGGATTTGGCCACCCTGGCCAACCTGCAACGGGAGGCCCAGAGGGGATGGGATCTGCTGATTTTTTACGGGCATGGCAATGAGAAGGGGCAACTGCGGCTGGCTGATCAGAGTTGGATGGAGGCCGGCATGCTGGAGGCGGCCCAGTGGCGCGCCCTGAAGTTGGCCCTGATTTTTGCCTGCCATGGTCAAACGTTTGCTGCACAGTTGCCCGCTCCCTGGATTGCCTTTACCGCCCCCATTTTGCGCCGCGCCCCCTGGGGATTTACCACGGCCTGGATTCGGGCATTGGGCCACGGAACGGTTGCGGAGGCCACCCGCCGCACCCTGGCGGAGATCGCCCCCCACACCACCGGTTTGGTGGAACGGTTTGCACACCACCGGCTTCCGAACAGCCGTCTGCCCCAGGGAGAGGCCATTTTGCGGCGTCTCTCTGCCGCCCTGGAGCCGGAAACATGGATCCATCAGGAATTTTCCGCACCCCAACGGGTGGAGTTTCGCGCAGGCGATGATCCCTTTGTGGGTCGGCAGGGGATTCTGGAGGCGTTGATGCGGATCCCCATCCCCGTTGGCGATGGCCCTCGGCAGCGGGCCCTCTGGGTGCATGGGGATGCGGGGATGGGCAAATCGGCCCTGTTGCGCCACTTTACCACCCTGGCGGCGGATCTCTTTTTTTTTGAGCGGGAGGAACCGCTCCATATCCTGCACATCCGTTGCGCCAGCATGACCCGTGTGGCTGATTTGCAGGAATATCTGTATCAACGGCTGGCAACCCTGTGTGGTCAGGAGATCGCCGACCATCCTGAGGGGCTGTGCCGGTCGTTGGCCAGGGTGAAGGGGCGGCATCTATGGGTTTTGGATGATATCACCTATATGGAAAGCTCAACAGAGGAGCAGCCGGTGCAAGAGTTTTTGCAGCGTTTGCTGAGGGCGGCCCGCGCGGCGGCCCTGCCCCTGCAACTGGTGGTGAGCAGTCGGCGTGCCCCCTCTGCCGCTCTCCTGGGCGATCCGGTCTGGTCTGTGCAGAGGTTGGAACCCCTGTCGTCGGAGAGTGCCCTGCAATTGGCGCAACGGCTGGCGCATCCCAATGGGGGCTCCTTGTCCCCCCCGGAAGAGCAGGGGGCGCGGCGCATTTTCGGCTATCTCCAGGGGGCGACCGGCCTGTACAGGCGCGCCCTGGTGCTGGCCATCGACCAGAAAGCGGGCTACGCGCTCTACGCCGACCGCCTGGAGCGGTTTGCGCTGGAGATGGACGCTCCGGGTGATCCGGTCAGCCTGGCACGGCAGATGATCGCCTTTGAATTGGAACAACTGGATGCTTTGACCCATCGGGTCGGCTTTGACTTCCGGGATTTTTTATCCCTTTGCCATCCCCTGATGTTGCGGGCGGGTCGCTTCCGTGCAGAGCAACTGCAGGCATGGTTTGGCGAGCGTTTCCGCCTGGCCGGGGTTTCCAAGCATGTGCAACGGCTCTATCAGGAGGGGCTGGAGCAGTTGCGGCGTCTCGCCTTTTTGGGCAGCCAGGATGGGGAGGTCTATTTTATGCCCCCCAACCAGCGGCTCTCCCTGGAGTCGATTCAAGATCCCCAGGCCAGCCTGCCGGACGCCATCCCCTGGGATGGCATCCAGGAGCGTCTCGCCCATGCCATGGAGTATGCGCAACGGGGGGACGTGGCGGGAGGTCTGGTGGTTTTTGCCGCCATGGAGCGGGATTATGCGCGCTACCAGACGCAAACGCCCCAGGCCGCTGTGGCGGTATTTCGCGCCATGCGGGTGCAGGCGGAGGTGGCCGATCGCTCTGGTGATTTTCAGACCGCCATTGACCTGTACGGGCGCGTTTGGACAGACTATGGCCACTTACCCCCGACCGCCAACCCGGATGATGCGTCACTGGTGGCGGAAGTAGCCACGGTACTGTTTAACAAAGGGGTGACGTTGGGCGGACTGAACCGCCCAGAGGAAGAGATCGCGGCCTATGATACCCTCCTGAAGCTCTGTCATGACCGCCATGAAACCGCCATCCTGGAACCGATGACCAACGCTCTGTTTAACAAAGGAAATACGTTGGACAGACTGAACCGCCCAGAAGAGGCGATCGCGGCCTATGACATACTCCTGAATCTCTGCCACGACCGCCGTGAAACCGCCATCCTGGAACCGATGGCCCAGGCACTGGTCAACAAAGGGGTGGTGTTGGGCAGACTGAACCGCCCAGAAGAGGAGATCGCGGCCTATGACATACTCCTAAATCTCTGCCACGACCGCCATGAAACCGCCATCCTGAAACCGATGGCCAATGCCCTGTTTAACAAAGGGGCGGCGTTGGGCAGTCTGAACCGCCCAGAAGAGGCGATCGTGGCCTATGACACCCTCCTGAAGCTCTGCCACGACCGCCATGAACCCGCCATCCTGGAACATGTGGCCAAGGCACTGCTCAACAAAGGGATAGCGTTGGGCAGTCTGAACCGCCCAGAAGAGGCGATTGCGGCCTATGACATACTCCTGAATCTCTGCCACGACCGCCACGAAACTGCCATCCTGAAACAGGTGGCCGGCACACTGCTCAACAAAGGGGCAACGTTGGGCAGTCTGAACCGCCCAGAAGAGGCGATCGCGGCCTATGACACCCTCCTGACGCTCTGCCACAACCGCCATGAACCCGCCATCCTGGAACGGGTGGCCGGGGCACTGATCAACAAAGGAATAACGTTGGCTGCCCTGGGTCGCCCAGAGGAGGAGATCGCGGTTTATGACACACTGTTGGCCCGTTTTCACTCTCACACCGAGCCAGCCATTGCAGAGATCGTCGCCGTTGCCCAGGCCAACAAACAGGCAAGAGAGGCCTTTTTGAACCACTCCGGGAGAGGGCTACGAAGGGTGGTGATCAACGGCTTTAAGTCAATCGCGGCAGCGGATATTGCTTTGAATGATTTGAATGTCATCATCGGTGCGAATGGTGCGGGCAAGTCCAATCTGATCGAAATCTTTCGTCTGTTGGAGCGTCTGTTGTCAAAAAAGCTCCAGGGATATGCGAAGGGGGAACCGGAGCGGTTTTTCCACCACGGCAAAAAGATGACCGCAACCGTATCGCTTGCTTTTGTCTTCGATCATTACGCCTATGGATGCACGCTGGATGCCACGCAGAGCACCCTGTTTTTTGAGGAGGAGTGGGTAAAATATAATGGCCATCCAGAAGATGTCGTCGATCGGATCGGAACGGGCCATCCTGAGAGCAAACTGGAAGAGGCGGCAGGTTCCAGCCGCAGCTCCATTCCGAAACATATCTTCCAGAAAATGCACAAACCGATTCTCTATCACTTTCACGATACATCGGACTCTGCAGCTGCCAGAAATTTTTGCCCCGTCGATGATAACCGTTTTTTCCGCACGGATGCGGCCAATCTGCCGGCCTATCTCTACTGGTTGCAGCACAAACACCCGCTGCCATTCCGGCGGATTGAGGAGCATATTCGGCTGGTTGCCCCTTTTTTTGATGGCTTTATACTGGCCCCCTCCCGGCTCAATGAGGCATTGATCAAACTCGAATGGCGGCAAAAGGACTCGGAGGCCTATTTTGATGCCCATGCCCTGTCGGATGGCACCTTGCGCTTCATCTGTCTGGCCACCGCGCTCCTGCAACCTGAGCCCCCGGCCTTGATGGTGTTTGACGAGCCGGAACTGGGGCTGCACCCCTTCGCCCTACACATTCTGGCCGAAATGCTGAAGGGTGCCTCTCTCCATGCCCAGGTGGTATTGGCAACCCAATCGGTTACTCTGCTGAACCATTTTACGGCACGGGAGGTGATTGTCGTCGAAAACGACGGGATGAAAACAACCTTCCAGCGTTTGGATGAAGCCTCTCTTAAAGAGTGGCTGGAGGAGTTCAGCCTCGGTGAACTGTGGGAGAAAAATATTCTCGGAGGTCGTCCATGATGCGGCTTTTGATTGCAGTCGAAGGGCAAACGGAGGAGAGGTTCGTCAAGGATACCCTCGCACCCCATCTTGGAGAACGCGGGGTATGGGCGGTTCCCTCGATCGTGGAGACAAGGCCGGGGTTCAGGGGCGGCGTTTCCACGTGGCACAAGGTGTACACCCACATAAGGAAAATGGGCGGGGATAGCAATGCCTGGGTCACGATGTTGTTTGATTTTTACGGCTTTCCCACCGACACTCCAGGCTACGATGAGGCACACCAATTCGACGAACCCCGGCAGCGTGTGCTCCATCTGCAGGAAGCAATCAAAGCGGCCATCGACCACCCTCGCATGATTCCTTTTCTTGCCCTGCACGAACTGGAGGCTTGGCTGTTCTGTGCTCCGGATCCCTTTGCCGATCATTTCGGTCAGCCACAACTGGCAGAACAGTTGCGCCAAGTGGTCATGGAGGCGGAAGAACCGGAGCGGATCAACCACGGGAAAAAGACGCACCCGAAAGCACAATTGGAGCGCATCCAGCCAAGCTACAAAGAGGTTGCAGACGGTGCGACGCTGCTGAACAAGATCGGCATCGGCCCCATCCGGGCCGCCTGTCCCCATTTTGCCGCATGGCTGGAGAGACTGGAACAACTGGGCCATGGTTGACTCTCCCCCGGCAGAGGCAGAGAGCCTTTAGGATCAATCTGGATGACATTGGTGTCCAACAGGTAGCTCACAAGACGACCTCACGCTCCGGTGATCGGTCCCGCTCCAGATCCAGTGTCTCACCCAGCAGAGGCGAGGCCCGCATGAATTCCACAAACGAAGCCCGCTGGTGTGTCAATCGAATATAATCCTCCCGGCTCAATACCACCGCCGTCTGTTGACCATGCACCGTGATCTCTTGTGGTCCCTCGGCGGCGGCCTGGCGAATCACCTCGCTGAATTGCGCCTTGGCTTGCTGCAATGGCCATGTTCTCATGAAAGGTCTCGAAAGCCACATCATTGCACGGCACTGGATATTTACCCAGCAGCCTTCATGGTCTGTTGGCGAGCCTGCTCATACAAGGTGTCTGCTCCATACCCCAAATCGCCACGCCAACCTATGGCGCATCCCCAGTCAATAACCCCAACTTCGGCAAATTTGCCGGGATCTTCCAGATGGCGCAACGGAGCCGACCGGCGGATAACCGGAGACATGTCTACCAGCTCTTCCGAGCCATCCCGCCATTTTACGGCAAGCGTCAAAGTGCCGGGAAGGGCATGGACAGCTTCGATACGGTGGTTCTGCATGGCACTCTCCTCAGCCATTCATTTCAATCCAAGCCAGCGCGATGACTTCTCGATGCTCCCTGGCCCATTCGATGGCAACCTTAATGTGGTCATGCGTTCCATCACCACCGATCACGGCCAGATCTCTGATGCGCACAACCGCATCTGCATCGGGAGAGGCTACGTGAAAATGGGGTGGATTGTGATCGTCAGCGTAAACACTGACCCTGATTTTTCCAAGCTGGGTGACCGTCGTCATCCCATCAGCCTCCATTGTTTCAGAAAATCAACCATCCGTAAAGCGCCTGTACTTGAGACGGAATTTTTCCATGGTGTTAAAGGTTCTCTCCGTCCTCCCCTCGACAATCAAGACGATTTTCACGCCCGCCCCCCCAGCCGCCCCATGCGCCAGACCTCATCCAGGCTGTATTCCGCCAGCCACGCCTCCAGATCCAGTGTGTCTGCCCAACAGGCGGTGGCAAGCCCGGCTTCGTCTTTATCCAGGACGACAATCTCCTCCGGCTTCAGGAAACGCACCAGGCGGTCCGAATGGGTCGCCACAATAATATGCGCCCTGGAGGAGGCCTCACGCAGCAGATCGGCCAGGAGGCTCAGCAGTTCCGGGTGCAGACTGACCTCCGGTTCGTCAATCATGGTGATGGTGGAGAGGGTCGGACTGTGCAGCAAGGCAACCAGCCATAAAAAGCGGATCATGCCATCCGACAGTTGGTGCATATACAACGGTTGCGTAAACAGGGCCTCCTTCCAGGTCATGGAGAGCATGCCCGCCGCCACCGGCGGAAAATTCAGGCATTCAAACTCAGGGAACGCGGCCTGCAAGGTCGCTTCAATCTGCTCATAACGGTCGCGGTCACTCTCCCGCAGCGTGTAGAGGAAGGAGACCAAATCCTCGCCATTACCACCCGGAAATCGGGCAGGCCACATCTGCTGGGGCAGTTTGATGGGGGCAGTCCGGCTGACATCGGGCAGATGATGGTGACCCACAGCACTCAAAAGGTGTCTGAACGCCTCCGGTTCTCGAAACATTTTCGGAACTTGTGACAGAGCGGATTCCAGAGGATCGGGGGACCAATCGGCCTTGAGCAGGCGTTTTTTACCCGTATCATAGTAACTGATATGGTCATAACGCGACTCTATGTGTTTGAAGGGTTTTTCCTGGCCTCGCTCCTGCGACAGGGATTCCCCGGCAATCCGGTAGGCCAGCCCCTGGGACTCCAGAGACAATGCATACTCCAAGGAGGATCGATCGGGGAGGGTCGTGCCGACACTCCACTCCAGACGGTCGGTATGGCCACGGGTGCAGGTGCCGGCCATACCCCCCCACCGGTTCAGGGTGGCGTTCAAGCCGCCAGACGCCGAGGCGGAGAGCAGAGTCAGGGCAT
>JADGCE010000127.1 GCA_015229095.1 Magnetococcales bacterium
GGAAAACACCCGGCACCGCGCTACTGTAACACGATGGGAGAGGGAAAAGCAAAATCGGCATCCGGGCTTGGTGCTCTGGTTTACCGGTCTCTCCGGTTCCGGCAAATCCACCCTGGCCTGCGCCCTGGAGCGCATTCTGCACCAGCAAGGGTGCCGCACCTTTGTCCTGGACGGGGATCTCATGCGCCAGGGATTGTGTCGGGATCTGGGATTTTCGATGGCGGAACGAGAGGAAAACATCCGCCGCATCGGCGAAGTGGCCCGACTCTTTGTCGAAGCGGGTGTGATTGTCCTGGTGGCGGTCATCTCACCCGGTCATGCCCACCGGCAGCAGGTCAAAGAGCGGGTTGGGCAGGAAAATTTTGTGGAAATATACTGTTGCTGCCCGTTGGCCCTCTGTGAGGAGCGGGATGTCAAGGGGCTGTACAAACGGGCCAGAGCGGGCCTGATCGCCGATTTTACCGGTATCTCTTCCCCCTATGAAGCCCCGCAGGCCGCCGATCTGGTGCTGGATACGGGGCGTGACTCCATAGAGCGGTGCGTGGCGCAGTTGATGGCACATGTGCAGCCCCGCATCGCCTCCCGCATAAATTTTTCAATACCGCTTGACAGCCCGCCGTAACCTTTGTATCCTTCCCCCTCGGTTCTGTAAGGGCCCAGGTGGCGGAACTGGTAGACGCGCTAGATTCAGGTTCTAGTATCTGTAAGGATATGGGAGTTCGACTCTCCCCTTGGGCACCACAAAAAAAAGGAGCATGATCCCCGCGATCGGCTCCTTTTTTTGTGGGAGACGGCGGTTGCCCCGATCATGACGGACGGCGCACTGTTGACAGCCTGCGGAGTCGTTGCTATCTTCAAAGTACACCGATCTCCTCCCCAGGCTGGGGCGGCATGGCGGGTATCGCGGTTCACTTTTTTGCTTGTCTGTGCCTTTATGCTGACCAAACGTCATCACGAAATTCTCAAACTGGTGGTTCAGGCCCACATGGAAGGAGGGGAACCTATCGGTTCCAAGACCATCTGTGAGCGTTCCCAGTTGGGGGTCTCGGCGGCCACCATCCGTAATGCCATGGTAGAGTTGGAAGAGATGGGTTTTTTGACCCAACCCCACACCTCAGCGGGTCGGTTGCCCACCGATCTGGGCTTGCGGTTTTATGTGGACAGCCTGCTGGAAGTGACCTCTCTGGGGCGTGACGAACAGGAACAGATTGTCCGGGCCTGCGAACAGGGGGGCGAGGATCTGGAAACCGTCCTGGCCGGGGTCAGCCAGGTGCTGGCCATGTTGACCCTGAATGCCTGCATGGTGCGTACCCCCGATGTGCGACACGCCGTGTTGCGCCGGGTTCAGTTTATCCGATTGACCAGTCGTTCCGGCCTGGATCGCATCCTGGCCCTGCTGATCTCCGACTCCGGGCAACTGCGCAGCCGGGTGTTCCATCTGGAAAGCCATCTTTCCCAGGAAAAATTGGACAAATTTGGACGATTGTTGAGTCGGCGGTTGGAAGGGATGACCCTCGCCGAGGTGCGGGAGCATTTGCAACAGGAGGTGGAACAGGGGGAGCGGGAATACCGGGCGGTCTGCGGCAATCTGCTGGAGAGCGTTTCCGGGCTCTCCATGGGGGGGAGTTTGATCGTCAATGGCCGCATGAATGTGTTTCATGCCTCCATGGATCTGGGGCGTGTGCGGGAAATGTTGGCGGTGCTGGAGGAAAAAAGGGGGTTGGTGCATCTGCTGGACAGGTGCCTGGGTCTGGAGGGTGTACAGTTGTTCATCGGCGCGGAGGCCGAGTTGAGTCAGGGTGGGTGTGCCGTGGTGGCGGCACCCTTCCGGGGAGCGCATGGCTCCTGTCCTGGCACGTTGGGGGTGTTGGGCCCGACGCGCATGGACTATGCCCATGTGATCTCCCTGGTGGGTTTTACCACCCAACTCTTGAGCCGCCTCTTTTCGGACGGCACGGTGGCCGGGCCGACGGGGCTGTGAGCGCGTTGCCATCCTGCCTGCAAAAAACCGTTGCATGGGGGGAGGGGATCCCTCCCGACGGGATTCGGGGCAAACCCTCCCAACGTCGGAATAAACTGCAAAAAACAAAACGGGCTTCGGAAAACGATTTCAGGGAGGCCAGATGAAAAAAGAGCAAAAAGAGGCGTCGGTTGCTTCCGGTGAGGAGCAACCCTCCACAGGAGGGGGGGCGGTGGACCACTCCGGGCCTGCGTCGGCGGGCGCAGCCGAAAAACACGATGCGTTGGAGGATGAGGCGATGCGTTTTTTTGGTGGGGCGAAGCGGGAAGAACCGCAGGAGGATCCCATGTCGGCTATGGCCGCAGAGGCCGTCGCCGGTCCCTCTTTGGAGGAGCTGGAAGAGCAGTTGCGGGCTGCGCAAGCCGAGGCCGAGGCGCAGCGCAATGCCCATGTGCGGGCCCTTGCCGAGATGCAGAATGTGCGCAAGCGGTTTGAACGGGAGAGCCAGCAGGCCCGGCAGTTTGCCCTGGAGGGGTTTGCGCGGGATCTGCTGACCGTGGCGGACAATCTGGAGCGGGCCCTGGCCGCCGTACCCAAAGAGTGCAGTGCCGAGCTGCAGATGTTCCGGGAAGGGGTGGCCATGACCCAGAACGAGTTGTCCCGTGTTTTCGGCAAGCAGGGGGTTGTGCGCATTGAGGCGTTGAACGCCCCCTTTGATCCCAACCTGCATCAGGCTGTTCTGCAAGTGGAAACGGCCACCGCTGCCGCCGGTACGGTGGTGCAGGAGATGCAGGCGGGTTATCTGCTCAATGGTCGTTTGTTGCGTCCCGCAATGGTGGGCGTCGCCCTGGAGGTGACACCCCCCAGCCCGGAGCCGCCTGAGGAAGTTCCTGAAAACGATCCGTAAAATGGCTGTAGACCAGAAGGCGCAGGGGCTGCCCCGGGACGAGCGGGACCGGGCCGGAGTCGTCAATGGCAAAAAAATAACGCTCTTCCGCTCTTGACAAAGGGCGGAGGGCTCCCCATATATCCGGGCAGGAGTCGGCGTCACGCCCTCTTTAGCCTGCCACGGGGTGTCGGGATTTTCTCCCCGGCTGCCGCCGGAGCCTCGAATCGGCCCCGGGTTTTTGTGGTACGACGGGCAGGGGAGCAGGCGTCTGAATAGACATATTTGCAAGACAAGGGGTGTACTTAAGATGGGTAAGGTGATTGGTATTGATTTGGGCACCACCAATTCGTGCGTGGCGATCATGGAGGGTGGTGATCCCAAGGTGATCGAAAACAGTGAGGGGGGGCGGACAACCCCTTCCATGGTGGCTTTTACCGCCGGTGGGGAGCGGTTGGTGGGTCAGGCCGCCAAGCGGCAGGCGGTCACCAATCCGAAAAACACCCTGTCGGCGATCAAACGGTTGATCGGTCGTCGTTACGATGATCCGCTGACCGCAGAGGATAAAAAACAGGTGGCCTTCAACATTGTCAAGGCGGACAATGGGGATGCCTGGGTGGATGCCGGGGGCAAAAAGATCAGCCCTTCGGAGGTGTCGGCCTTCATCCTGCAAAAAATGAAGCAGACCGCCGAGGATTATTTGGGGGAGAAGGTCACCGAGGCGATTGTCACGGTGCCGGCCTATTTCAACGATGCGCAACGGCAGGCCACCAAGGATGCGGGCCGGATCGCCGGTTTGAATGTGTTGCGCATCATCAACGAACCCACCGCTGCCGCCCTTGCCTACGGGTTGGACAAGAAGGGTGGGCAGACCATCGTGGTGTACGACCTGGGGGGTGGCACCTTCGACATCTCCGTGCTGGAGATCGGTGATGGGGTTTTTGAAGTCAAATCCACCAACGGGGATACCTTTTTGGGAGGAGAGGACTTTGACAAGGCGATCATCGACTATTTGGCCGGGGAGTTTTTGAAAGAGACCGGCATCGATCTGCGCAAGGACAGCATGGCGTTGCAGCGCTTGAAAGAGAGCGGCGAAAAGGCCAAAATCGAGCTTTCCAACAGCACCCAGACCGACATCAACCTCCCATTCATCACCGCCGACGCCAGCGGTCCCAAGCATCTCAACATCAGCCTGAGCCGTGCCAAGCTGGAGGCGTTGGTGGACCATCTGATCCAGCGCACCCTGGGGCCCTGTCGTACCGCCATGAAGGATGCCGGGGTATCGACGCGGGATATCCACGAGGTGATCCTGGTCGGTGGTATGACCCGCATGCCCAAGGTGCAGGCGGTGGTGACCGAATTTTTTGGCAAGGAGCCCCACAAGGGGGTCAATCCCGATGAGGTGGTGGCCATCGGCGCCGCCATTCAGGGTGGGGTGCTGAAGGGTGAGGTTCAGGATGTTTTGCTGCTGGATGTGACGCCCCTCTCCCTGGGTATCGAGACGCTGGGGGGGGTCTATACCAAATTGATCGAGAAAAACACCACCGTGCCCACCAAAAAGTCGCAGGTTTTTTCCACGGCGGCGGATCAGCAATCGGCGGTCACCATTCGGGTGGCCCAGGGTGAGCGGGAGTTGTTCAACAGCAACAAGCTGCTGGGTCAATTTGACCTGGTGGGCATTCCCCCTGCGCCCCGGGGCGTGCCGCAGATTGAAGTGACCTTTGACATCGATGCCAATGGTCTGGTACACGTCTCTGCCAAAGACAAGGGCACCGGCAAGGAGCAGTCCATACACATTCAGGCTTCGGGTGGGTTGAGCGAGAGCGAAATCAAGGAGATGGTGCGGGAGGCGGAGTTGCACGCCGATGAGGACCGCAAAAAACGGGCCCTGATCGATGCGCGCAACCATGGGGATTCTCTGCTCTATACCACGGAAAAATCGCTGAAAGAGCACGGCGACAAGATCGATGCCGCCCTCAGGGGCCAGATTGAAGCGGCTCTGGCTGACCTGAAGGAGGTGTTGAGCGGGGAGGATGCCGAGCAGATCAACGCCAAGGCGCAGGCCTTGATGGAGGTCTCCATGAAGTTGGGCGAGGCGATGTACAAGGAGGCCGGGGAGGCAGCGGCCCATGCGGCGGGTGGTGCGGAGGCGGGGCCGTCGCCGGGTGGTTCCGGAAAGGGGCATCAAAAGCCGAATGATTTTGTCGATGCCGAGTATGAAGAAGTTAAGGACGATAAGAAGTAGATAAATGCCGAGAGATCTCTATGAAATACTGGGCGTCGGTCGGGACGCCCAGGAAGCCGACATCAAGAAGGCCTACCGCAAACTGGCGATGGAGCTGCATCCGGATAGAAATCCGAATGACAAAAGCGCCGAGTCCAAGTTCAAGGAGGTCAACGCCGCTTATGAGGTTCTCAAAGACCCCAAAAAACGCTCCATCTATGACCAGTATGGCCACGCCGGTCTGGGTCAGGGGGGCGGCGGTGGCGGCTTTTCCGCCGATCCTGGCGGCTTTGGCGGTGGGTTCGGGGATATTTTCGAGGAGTTTTTCGGCGATATTTTCGGTGGTGGGGGTGGACGGGGACAGCGGAGTACAGGCGGGGGGCAGCGGGGCGAAGATTTTCGCTACGACCTGACGGTTACCCTGGAGACGGTGATGAACGGTTCGGAGGAGCGTATCCGAATCCCCACCATCATTGTCTGCACGACCTGTAGCGGCAGCGGTGCCAAGTCCGGCTCCGGGCCCGAAAACTGCTCCACCTGTGGGGGGGCGGGGCAGGTGCGTACCCAGCAAGGCTTTTTTTCGGTGGCCCGCAGCTGCCCAACCTGCCGGGGCCAGGGGCGGATTATCCGCAACCCCTGCGGTACGTGCCAGGGGCAGGGGCGGGTGCGTTCCGAAAAGACCCTGACCGTCAAGATCCCACCGGGGGTGGATACCGGCAATCGCATTCGCCTGACGGGCGAGGGGGGGGCCGGTTTGCGGGGGGCCGGCAACGGCGATCTTTTTATCGTGGTGGAGGTGGCTCCCCATCCCATGTTTGAGCGGTATGAGGCCGATCTTCTCTGCCATGTGCCCATCACATTCGCACAGGCCGCGTTGGGGGGGCGTTTGGATGTGCCAACCCTCAGCGGTCGGGCGCGGGTGACCCTGCCCGCCGGCACCCAGACGGGTCGTCGGTTGGCCCTGCGCGGCAAGGGGTTGCCCCATTTGAACCGCCCTGGCGTGTTCGGGGATCTGGTGGTGGAGGTGCGGGTGGAAACCCCGGTCAACCTCAGCAAACGGCAGAAGGAGTTGCTGGAAGAGTTTGCTGCCTGTTCGGACACGGAATCCCAGCCGGAATCCAATTCGTTCATGGGCAAGGTCAAGGAATTTCTCGACAAAATGTCTGGTTGAAGCCTCTCCCGGCCGCCACTGCGTCCGGGAGATTTTTTTTGTGGGAGCGGATATGGCCGTGCAGGAGATTGGCATCAGCGGGGCAGGGGGGCGCATGGGGCGCATGTTGGTGCAAGCCGTCCAGGCTGCCCAGGATCGCTGCGCTTTGCGGGCCGCCAGTGAACGTCCCGATTCCGAATGGGTTGGTCAGGATGTGGGCGAAGTGGCGGGTGTCGGGCGGTTGGGTATCCGGATCGACGGTGGTTCGGAGCGGCTGTTTGCCCCCGGTCGGGTTGTCATCGACTTTACCCAGCCCCAGGCGACTTTGGCCCATCTGGCAACCGCCGTCGCCGTCGGCGCGCCGATGGTCATCGGCACCACCGGCTTTGATGCCGAGGGGAGGGGGGCCATCGAGAGGGCTGCCGGGCGCATCCCCATCGTTTTTGCCCCCAATTTCAGCATCGGCGTCAACCTGATGTTCCGGGTGGCCGCCGATGTGGCGCGGGTTTTGGAAGAGTCTTACGATATTGAAATCATTGAGGCACACCATCGGCACAAGGTGGATGCCCCGTCGGGCACGGCCCTGGGACTGGGTCGGGCCATTGCCCAGGCTGTGGGTCGGCCTTTGGAAGAGATGGCCATCTATGGCCGTGAGGGGTTGACGGGCGCGCGTCCCCCCCGTGCCATCGGCTTTGCGACGGTGCGGGGCGGCGATATCGTCGGTGACCACACGGTTTTGTTTGCCGGGGAGGGGGAGCGGTTGGAGATTACCCATCGGGCTTCCAGTCGCATGACCTTCGCCAAGGGGGCCGTGCGGGCTGCCATTTGGCTCTCCGGTCGTCCGGCAGGATTGTACGATATGGGGGATGTATTGGGATTCTGACAGCATGCGGGGAGAGAATGGGTCATGGAGCGTGTGGAAATAGCCAGCATAAAACCGGGGCAGAGCGTCACTGTGGAGTTTGGGGATGCCGAGGTGATTTTGACCAAACTGGATGGTGTGCGTCATTTCAAGGTGGAGGATTGGTATCCCGAAGAGCGGGAGATCTATCTGGTGGAGGATGCCATTCAGGAAGATGCGTTGTTGCATTACAGTTTTGAGTTTTTGGGGGATGATCCCGACAAAATTTTGCGCCAGGATCAGGGCAAATTTGGAAAAAATCGGCAGATTTTAGATTTTTTGGCCCGCCCCGTGGGTGGCATTGAGATGGAAGAAGAGGAAGAAGAGGAAGAAGAGGAAGAAGAGGAGGGTTGATCGTGCCCCGCTTTTTCTTTCCATGGGCCTTGATCGTTGTTTGGGCCACGGGTAGGGGCTTTGCCCCGGCCCCACCAGGGGCTTTGCCCCTGGACCCCACCAGGGGGAT
>JADGCE010000128.1 GCA_015229095.1 Magnetococcales bacterium
AGACGCAGAGGTGATGCTCCTCGAATCGGACAAAGCCGTTGAGGTGGAATCCCTGCCCCCGGCGGCAGAGATGACCGTCCCCGAACTGGAAGAGGCCATCGCAAAACTGGAAGAGGCCATCGCCGCTGAAACCGCACGCCCAGCAGTAGAGGTGATCCTCCCTGAGCCGGAGGAGAGCGTCGATCGGGAAGAACAACGCCCGGCAGCGGCGGTGATCCTCCCTGAGCCAGAAAAGGCCATCGATCTGGAGACAGAGCTCCCGGTGACACCCGTGGCGATCCCGGAACCGGAAAAATCCATCCGGGAAGAGGTGCGCAGAATTCAACCCTCCCCGGAGGAGTCCCTCTCTCTCCCCCTGGCATCGCAGGAAAAAAGAGCGGATGCCGGGGAGAGCATGGCGGCGGCTTCCGAGCCGGTATTGACCATGGAACTGTTGAGAGAAGCCTATGGTGCGCGCGTTGAGCGCGTGGTTGCAGAGATGGCCCAGCGTGTTTTGCGGGAAATTTTGCCCGGATTGTTGGAAGAGGCCATTCGGGACGAGCTGGCACGGATCAAAAATATGGAACAGGATTAGCGCGGTGTTGCAACAAGGAAGAGAGCCGGAGCACGGCATGACCGGGGGGCTGACATGAGCGGTGGAACAGAGCCCTCCCTGTCCAAGGGATATGACCCCGTCGGAGTGGAGCGGCGGTGGTATGCGCACTGGGAAGCCAGCGGCTGTTTCAAGGCCGGGGAGCGCGAAAAAAGGGGAGAAGGAGAGGATCCACCCGCCTATTGCATCATGATTCCGCCCCCCAATGTGACCGGCACATTGCACATGGGCCATGCCTTTCAGGATACGTTGATGGATGCCTTGATCCGCCAGCGGCGGATGAAAGGGGAGCGGGTTTTGTGGCAAACAGGCACCGACCATGCGGGCATCGCCACGCAGATGGTGGTGGAACGCCAGTTGGCCGGCGAGGGCAAAACACGACAGGATCTGGGTCGTGAGGCCTTTCTTGAGCGGGTGTGGCAATGGAAAGAGCAGTCCGGGGGCTGCATCGTCCAGCAGTTGCGCCGGTTGGGGGCCTCCTGCGACTGGAGCCGGGAAGCCTTCACCATGGATGCGCCACGCTCCCTGGCGGTTCGGGAGGTTTTTGTACGCCTTTATGAAGAGGGGCTGATCTATCGGGGAACGCGCCTGGTCAACTGGGATCCGGTGCTGCATACCGCCGTTTCCGACCTGGAAGTGATCTCCGAAGAGGAAGAGGGATTTCTGTGGTATCTGCGTTATCCGTTGGCAGACGGGGGGGAGCCCCTGGTCGTGGCCACCACCCGCCCGGAGACCATGCTGGGGGATGTCGCGGTTGCCGTTCATCCCGAAGATGAACGGTATCAGCATTTGATCGGGCGTCAGGTGCGGTTGCCCCTGGTGGGGCGCCTGATCCCCGTGATCGCCGATGAGACGGTCAAGCCGGAGTTTGGCTCCGGCTGTGTCAAGATCACCCCTGCCCATGATTTTAACGATCATGAAATGGGCAAACGCCACCAACTGCCACTGATCAACATTTTTACCCCGCATGCCACGTTGAACGATTCGGTGCCGGAGGCCTATCGGCATTTGGATCGCTTTGTGGCCCGCCAACGGATCGTGGCGGATTTGGATGCGCAGGGGTTGCTGGTCAAGGTGCTGGCCCATCGTCTGATGATTCCCCGTGGCGACCGCTCCAAAGCGGTTGTGGAGCCCTATCTGACCGACCAATGGTTTGTGCGGGCGGCTCCCCT
This sequence comes from Magnetococcales bacterium, assembly GCA_015229095.1. Classification (GTDB taxonomy): domain Bacteria; phylum Pseudomonadota; class Magnetococcia; order Magnetococcales; family Magnetaquicoccaceae; genus Magnetaquicoccus. The sequence goes on from JADGCE010000128.1 coordinate 1,765, forward strand.
GGCCCAGGAGGCCATTCGGGTTGTGGAGGATGGTCGTGTCGCCTTCGTACCCGACTCCTGGAAAAAAACCTATTTTGAATGGATGCATCACATTCAGGATTGGTGCATCTCCCGGCAGATCTGGTGGGGGCATCGGATACCCGCCTGGTATGGCCCCGATGGCCATATATTTGTCTGTCGTGATGCCGAAACAGCCCGGCAACAGGCCCGGAGCCATTATGGCCAGGAGCAGACGCTGACCCAGGATGCGGATGTGTTGGATACCTGGTTTTCCTCGGCGTTGTGGCCCTTCGCCACCCTGGGATGGCCGGAACAGACCCCGGAATTGCAAACATTTTATCCCACCCATGTGCTGGTGACCGGTTTTGACATTCTCTTTTTTTGGGTCGCCCGGATGATCATGATGGGCCTGAAGTTTACCGGTCAGGTGCCTTTTCATACCGTCTACATCACCGGTCTGGTGCGGGATGGCGAAGGCAACAAGATGAGCAAGTCCAAGGGCAATATTCTGGATCCTCTGGACCTGATCGATGGCATCGACCTGGAATCCCTGGTGCAAAAGCGCACCCGTGATCTGATGCAGCCCCAGCTCGCGCAGCGGATTGCCGCCGCGACCCGCAAGGAGTTTCCCGACGGCATCCCCGCCTTTGGAACGGATGCCCTGCGCTTTACCATGGCCAGTCTGGCCACCCAGGGGCGGGATATCAAATTCGACCTGGGCCGCATGGAGGGATACCGGAATTTTTGCAACAAATTGTGGAATGCGGCCCGTTTTGTGCTGATGAACACGGAGGGGCAACTTCCGGTGCAACAGCCATCGTCCCTGGCCCGCAGCATGGCCGATCGCTGGATACTCTCCCGCCTGCAACGGGTGATCCATGAGGTTGACGGGGCCTTTGGCAAATATCGGTTTGACGAGGTGACCTCCACCCTCTACCATTTTTTGTGGGGGGACTTTTGCGACTGGTATCTGGAATGGATCAAGCCGATCCTCTATGGACACCAGGGGGAAGAGGCACAGGCAGCCAGTCGGCAAACCATGGTGCAGGTTCTGGAGAGTTCCCTGCGGCTGTTGCATCCATGGATGCCGTTTATTACCGAAGAGTTGTGGCAAAAAGTGGTCCCGTTGACCGGGGCGCAGGAGCCCCTCGGCTCCCTCATGCATGCCCCCTGGCCCCAGGCGAGGGCGGATCTCGTCGATGAGGAGGCAGAGGCGCAGATGCGCTTTGTCCAGGAGGTGGTGGGGGCGGTGCGCACCATCCGCAGCGAAACGGGCATTCCCCCCGGTCGAAAGTTGGTTTTGTTGGTCTCTGCTGCTGCGGATGTCCTGGAGCACCATTTTCAGCCGTTGCAAGGGTGGATTTTGCCCCTGGCCCGACTGGAGAGCTGGCAACCCCTGGCGGGGGAGGCCCCTGCCGGTTGTGCGACGGCCGTTTTGCCACAGATTCGGCTCTTTGTGCCGTTGCAGGGGGTGATCGATGTGGCGGCGGAAGGGGCGCGTCTGCGCAAGGAGCTGCAGCGGATCGAGATGGATTTGCAGAGAGTGCAGGGCAAGTTGAACAATCCCAGCTTTTTGAGCCATGCCAAGGCGGACGTGGTGGAGAAGGAACAGCGCAAAGAGCGGGAGTTGCAAGAAAAACAGCAGGGGATTCACGGGGCTTTGCAGCGTCTTGAAGCGGCAGCGTCCTGAGCAAGAGAGATCCATCGGGAGGAGAGCATGAATTTTGTTTGGTCAGGACCTTGGGTAAAAACCATTGAAAACGCCCTGTACCAGGATATTGGCCGCGGTGATATCACCACCAATTCCATTGTTCCGGCGGGGCAAAAGGCGGAGGCGGTGCTGGTGGCCCGTGAAGATCTGGTGGTGTGCGGGCTGCCGGTGGTGGCGGAGGTCTTCTCCCTGTTGGACAGCCGTATTCGGATGCTGCCGGAGACAGCCGACGGGGGGGGCGTCCGGGCAGGCAATGTCATCTGCACCATTTCCGGACCGGCCCGTGGTATCTTGACGGGGGAGCGGGTGGCGTTAAACTTTTTCCAGAATCTGTCGGCGGTCGCCACGCTGACCCGGCGTTTTGTCGAACAGGTGGCGGGCACCAACGCCCAGATTGTCGACACCCGCAAGACCACCCCCGGATTGCGCCAACTGCAAAAATATGCGGTGCGCATCGGGGGGGGACGCAACCATCGCATGGGGTTGGATGATGGGGTATTGATCAAGGAAAATCATATCGCCCTGGCCGGCAGCGTCACCGAGGCCATCAAACGGGTCGAGGAGAGCGTCAGCCATCTGCACCGTATTCAGATCGAGTGTGAAACCTTGGATCAGGTGCGCGAGGCGTTGAATGCGGGGGCACAGGCCATCCTGCTGGACAACATGCCGTTGGATACCATGCGCCGGGCGGTGGACATTGCGGGAGGCAAGGCCCTGTTGGAGGCCAGCGGCACCATCACCCTGGAGAATGTGCGGTCGGTGGCGGAGACCGGCGTGGATTTGATCTCCGTCGGCGCCATTACCCACAGTGCCGGCAGCAAGGATGTCTCCCTGCTGGTCAAGATTGCCCGCTCTTGACCGCCCCGGAGCAGCGGTCGGCCTTGTTGAGGGGGGCGACGGAAGGGTGCGCGGTGGCGGATACCCCCACCGCAGAGATCATGGCCCCTCTGCTGACCGGTACTCTGTTTCGTCCGGATCGGTATCATTTTTTTCCGCTGCTGGACTCCACCAACCGGTATGCGGCCCAGTTGGCACGTGAGGGTGCTGCGGAGGGGAGTGTGGTGGTGGCGGACCAGCAGAGCCATGGGCGAGGCCGTTTGGGACGGCACTGGTCCTCGCCTGCCGCCCTCAACCTCTACTGTTCCCTGCTCCTGCGCCCGACCCTGTTGCCGCAACAGGCCGCGCAGCTGACCTTGTTGTCCGGGCTGGCGTTGGCCCGGACGATTGCCGCCCTGGCGGTTGCGGGGGGGCCTGCTGTGGCGCCGGAGATCAAATGGCCCAACGATCTGCTGTTGCAGGGGCGCAAGGTGGCGGGCATTCTGACAGAGATGCGCACCTGTGCGGATGCGCCCGGGCGCATTCATTCCGTGGTTGTGGGGATCGGGATCAATGTCAATGGGGAACGGGAGAATCTGCCGGTGACGTTGCGTGACACCGCCATTCACTTGGCGGAGGCTTTGCAGCGTACCCTCTACCGACCGCAACTGCTCGCCTCCCTGCTGCACCATTGGGAGGCTTGTTATGAATGCTATCGCCGGGAGGGGTTTGCCGCCTTGCGGCAGGATTGGCTGGCTTTTTCGCGCCTGCAGGGCCGCCCGGTGCAGATCCATCTGGCTTCTGAAGATTTTTACGGTCAGGCGATGGCATTGGATGAAGAAGGCTATTTACTGGTGCAGCGGACCAATGGTACACTGACGCGAGTCGTGGCGGGTGATGTGCTGTTCCCGGAAGAAGGTTGAGAACAATCATGCTGCTGGTTATCGATGTAGGCAACACCAATATTGTGCTGGGGCTCTACCGGCACGGAAAGTCGGGGCCGGACAATGCCCTGTTGCACCATTGGCGCATTGCCACACGTACCGAACAGACCGGCGATGAATATGGCATCCTGATTGCCAGCCTGTTCCACCTGGCCCAGGTACCTATGGAACAGGTGCAGGCCGCCATCATCGCCAGTGTTGTGCCCCCCATTCAGGCGGCTCTGGTGCGGATGCTGAAGCGCAGCTTTCGCATCTCTCCGCTGCTGGTGGGGCCGGGCATCAAAACCGGAATGCCCATCTGTTGCGACAATCCCCGCGAAGTGGGAGCGGATCGGATTGTCAATGCGGTGGCGGCCTTTGAGCAGGTCAAGCAGGCGGTTATCGTGGTGGATTTTGGCACCGCAACCACCTTTGATCTGGTGAGTGGGCGGGGAGAATATCTGGGGGGAGCCATTGCCCCCGGTCTGGGCCTGGCGAGCAAGGTTCTTTCCGAAAAAACGGCCCAATTGCCCAGTGTCGATCTGGTGCGTCCCCAGAATGCCATCGGTCGCAACACGGTTGACTCCATGCAATCCGGTTTGTATTGGGGATATGTGGGGCTGGTGGATGGTTTGGTTCGGCGCATGATTCAGGAGTCCGGTTTTGACCCCGTGCGGGTGATTGCCACGGGCGGTCTGGCCCGCATGATCTCCGAGGAGAGCGAATGCATTGAGCGGGTGGATGAATATTTGACGTTGACCGGTTTGCAACTGTTATACGAACGCAATTGCTAGGAGCGACCCTTGTCTCCTCTTGTTTCCATGATCAATCTCCGTTTCGCACCCCATGCCCTGCTGCTGCTGCTGCTGGGCGCCAATGTGTGGATTTTTATCGCGATGACCACGGTCAGTCAGGAGGCCCTATGGACGGGCCCGCCCATGCCGGGCAAGCGGTTGGCACTGGCGGACCCAGGCCAGGCCAAAGTGGCGGCTACGCCCCCGGCGGCTGCGCAGGAGAAAAAAAGCCCGGAAGAATCTGCGGCGGTGAGCAAACCCAAGCCGGTGGAAAAACCCCCGACCGGGCGCGGGGAGTATATCGTTCAGGTCGGAGGGTTTTTCCAGGAGCTGGGCGCCAATGCCATGGTGGAGCGGTTGCGCAAGGGAGGCTTTGAGCCCTGGGTGGAGACGACACAAGAGGTGGTTCGCCTGAACGATGTGCAGGCGGGGCCTTTTGCCAGTCCGAAGGATGCCAAAGAGGCGGAGGCACAACTGAAAGCCATCGGTATCGTGGCCAAGACGGAAGAGACCTGGGAGGGATTTGTCATCTCGCTGAGCCGCAGTTTCAACCTGGGTGAGGCCATGCAGGAGATGGAAAAGGCCCAGGAGTTGGGTATTCGGTCCGTGCGTTTGGTCAAGGTGGATGAGGAGCGTTCGGTTCGGAGGGTGTGCGTCGGTCCCTATTCGAACAAGGAAAAGGCCAAGGAGGTCAGTGCCAAGATTGCCAAAATTGGCTTGACGGTCCCCGTCATCAAGGAGAGGATTCCCCAGGGACGGTCGCGCAAGGGTGCTGCCAGCCAACCTTGATCTTTGGGGGTTGACAGGGTGCGATACTTCGGTACAATGCGGGTCGCTCTGTGCATGGCGAGGTAGCTCAGTCGGTTAGAGCGACGGATTCATAATCCGTAGGTCGGGGGTTCAAGTCCCCCCCTCGCTACCAAACATTTTCAAACAGTTACGGCTACTCTCTTGGGTGGCCGTTTTTGTTCCAGCAATCAAATAGCAATCAGTTGGAAAAAATTCACTCTCCAGCAACCCCCCTGACATGCCCCACCGATCCACCTTGCCCACCCCCTCCAGACAGTCACCGTCACCGCTCCCTACCAGGGTGATGGCCTTCCCACTCTTCCCCCTGTCGGATGTGGCTGATGCCTTTCGCCCCCGGTCGGGTGGAGTCGTCACCGCTCCCTGCCCTGGTGGAGACCTTCCCTGCCTGGGGTAGGCCATGGGCAAGGTCACCCTGATGGCTGTCTCCGCTGCCCGCCCTGCCTGTTCCTACCAGGGAGAGAGATTCACCTTGCTGGCTTGTGGTGGTCCTGGTGATCCTTCCCCCTGGAAAGGGGAGTCTCCACCGTCGGCGGTGCCGGGGTGGCGTCGGGTTGGGGGTGGGTGTCACCAGAAACAGAGATGTCAATTTGACATTTCTGTTTTTCAGCCCTCTTGTTCCCTTCGGGAGCACCATGCCTTTGTTTCAACCGCAGATGCCGCCGCCCCGCCTGCGCCACAACCGTCTTTCGCCGTCGTTTGTCGTGCGGGA
>JADGCE010000129.1 GCA_015229095.1 Magnetococcales bacterium
TTGTGTCAGGAGCGCGCCGTCGCCGAATTTCCACCAACCATCGGACACCACCGCCTGGAGCCGTTCACCTACCTGCGCCATCTGTTCACGGCGTTGCCCACCGCACAAACCGTGGACGACTACGAAAAACTTCTTCCCTGGAACATCAATCGGACCTCATTGTCAATAGGCTGAATGACGGGGATGTTTCACCGCTTACAGAAAATGGCCGGTTTTTGGGGTTGGCGTGTCTCTTCTGGGGTGGGGGTGTCGTTGGGGTGTGCTTGCTAACCATTGGAAACGTTGGTATTTTTAGACGCAAAAAAGCCGCTCCGAAAAGCGGCCTTTGCACGAAGAATATCCGGCGGAATTTGAATGGTGGAGGAAGCGATACGCATTTCGGAAAATTTTCCACCATTTTGTTGCGACGCAGCAAGAGAACTGTTTAGCAACATCTTGGTTAGCCAAGCGGCAAGAAATTTTACATCTTTCAGGGATTAAACGGATTTTTTAATTTCGTTGAACTTTTCACCCGCGTCCGACAAGCCACCTGTTGACTCCCTTCCAACTCCTGCTTGGGTGGCAATGGCCCCGTCGGAACGTTCTCCGTGACTTTTTGGAGAATTTTCAGAGAATCCGGTGGAATCTCCCCCCGTCCAACGGCAAGGCACGCGGACGGGCGGTTCAAGTCCCAACCAGCTCCGCATCGGCAGTTCCCGTCACGAAGGATCTGCGAGCACGCTCTCAATCGTGGTGGCATCCAGTATCCGCAGACTCCACTCCTCCAAGGCAGACGGTTCAGCCTTGGTGATCTTTTCACTGGCCCAGGTGGGCACAGAGCCAAAGCGGCGTTGCAGCAGGTGCGTCAGCATCTTTGCTTCGCCTTTTTGCTCGCCGATCTGCTCGCCTTCCTGGCGGCCCTCCTGGCGTACCATCGCAGCCCACTCCGGCTTGCCTTTGGCCAATATCTCCTGCGCAAATTGTGACATCATTTCAGCTTCCTCCTGCGGGTTGATGCGGCGCACGACCTGCCGCACATGCTCTTCATCCAGGTACGGGAATGTCGTCATCAGATACAACAGCACAGTCAGTAAAATTTCCGGGGCATCCACCAGGGCGGCCGTGATGTCTTCCAGAGCATCCATCTGCGCTTGCGGATCGCGAGTCCCATATTTCAACGCCATCAAACCAGCCCGCAAACGAGCATTCCGCGACAGTTGCTCATCCGGGATCGGCCCAAGATCCACCACCGGAAAGCAGAAGTTCAACAGCCACGGACGCAGGGCCTCATCCGCATCGACCAGAAACATGAATTCGTTGGGAATCCGCCATTCCTTCTGCCCATGGTAAAGGAGCAACGGCAACACAGCTGGCAACTTTCGCCATTGCGCATCCTCACGAACTGCCTGCTCCATGCAGGCATACATACCCCGGTGGAACTGCCAGCCCACCCGCTCGTCTTCATAGCTCTTGTGTTCCAGCAGAGCGTAAAGCAACAGGGGTTTGCCACTGATCGTCATGGTCTGAAACAGGCGATCCGAGTAATAGGGCCGCAACTGCTCCTCGACAAAAGAGCCTTCTACCAGTTGCGGTGGCTCTGGGACAAGAAGTCGTGACACCTCTGGCGGCAAACTCTCCCGCAGAAAGGTACCCGCTGTCTCTGGATGAGACATGAGAACCTTAAACAAGCGGTCATGGGGCTGGGTGATCTCGCTCATGGGGTGAGCATATCAGTTTCACTTGCGCAAGTCACCATCCACCTTCGGCAATTCGATCATGGCCGGTTGCTCACTTCAGCTTTTCCAGCAAGGGTTTCAATGCGTACTTGCGCGCGTGTTTTTGGAGGGTGGCAGCCAGCCATTCCTTCCATTCGGATTGACGTCCGGCTTGCAAACAGGCTGCCTTGGTCAGCGCAAGCCACTCCACTGCGACGGCATACAATCCTGACTTTCCAGCATCCATGATGGCATCTGCCTCGGCGCGACTGCGTCGGATCACCCAGTCGGGATGACTGCCCATGGCTGCCCGCATCACCTCGCGCACCACGCTGGCCTGAAGGTAATGCTTCCCATCCGCAAGCCTGACAGCCTGCCCCACCAAGCCCTCCCGCAGGTAAATGGCAATGCGCTTGTCGGTAGACAGCCACGCTCGTTCCTGTGCCATCTGTTCCAGCAAACCATCTCGAATAACAGGCCAACCACTCCCAGCTAAGGGCTCGATCGCCAGATAATCCACCATCTCATAGTCGGTATTGAATGCCACTTCAGCGGCGCGCAAAGCCAAGGTGGCATTTCCGGCAGACTGGGCGGTGTCGCGCAGCCATCTGGCTAACTCCAGTCGACCCGGCAGTTGACGTAAATCTTCCATGTTTGTTTGGCAAAGGCCATGCTCGGCAATCCGCAAGGCACGCGCCACATCGCCCTGCCCATAAAGCTGCCGGGCCAGGGCATGCAACTCCACCGGGGCTGTCACCTGTGCCAATGCGACAGATTCAGCTTCTTCCTTGCGCCCGATATCAAGCAGCGTTTTGGCAACTTCCCCGTGCATGCCATAAAAACGGGCCAGGTTGAGCCGCTCCGCATGGCGTCCCCTCGACTCTAAAATCTGCAATCGGATGCGCAGCAAAGGATTTTTCGGGTCATCTTCCTCCTGGTTGGGTTCCACAGGCTCCCCACGCATGGCCGCTTGCAGTTCTGCATCCTCCCAACCTTCCGTGGCCGCCTGTATGGCAACATCCAAGCCCTCTTCGGCCCCATAATCCGCCAAGTCATCGTGCCAATGCCGCAACGCTTCCAGCCACTCCTTGCGCTCCTGGACAGGCAAGCCGGCACGCAGCAAGGCTTCAGCAATCATCTCCCCCATATCCCCATATAAAACAGTCGAATCTCCTTCCTCGTCGAGTTCCACCCATTCGTATGTGTAGGCATCCATGATGGCGCGCAACGCCGCCAGAGCACTGAACCCATCATCCGCATCGAGCAACGGTTGAATGCGATTAAGCAAGCCTTGCAGGCCATCATAAATCACACCTCCCATACCATAGTCGTAACGTCCACCATGCAGCGAGGCCGTGATGGCCATCGCCTCGCGGCGGAACAAAGACGGATCGATTTTCGGCTGATGTGCTGATGTCGTCAGCGGGGGTACGGCCACCGAGATCTCCTGCGCCAGCAGCATTTCCAATTTTCTGGCCAGGGCGGGTTCTTCTTCCAGAAGGGTGTTCCACAGTTGCAGATGACGATCCAACGTCAAGCCCTGCAAGACGTCCACCAGGGAACGACGGTGGGAGATGGATTCCGGGTGGTCGATGCAGGTGAGCAACACGGCCACGATGTGTTTGCACTGGCCAGGCGTATGATAAGGACAGGAGCAGCAGGCCTCACTGACCCCGTACGGGCCAAACCGGAGCTGCACGGCATAAGGATCGGGACGCGAGCCCTGTACCAGGGCGGTCAATTGTCCTCCCTGCCAACTGACATCCAGCACGGCATGGTCCCGATAATAACGCTTCCCCCTGAAAAACGACTCCGGGTTCGCCCAGCGACGCAGGGTCTCATGGGTCAAAGGACAGGTATGCTCTGTATGCGTCCCAATCATGCCACTCCCCATGTCTTGCCGTCAGCAGAAACCACCCCTTCCCGACTCCATGGCAGGGTAACAAATCCTGGCAGCGCGTGCCAGATCCATCGCTCCACCTCCTTTCAGAATCCGTGGCGTATCTCGCCAAAGAGCATGGCATTGCGGTGCAAGGAGCCCAATGGGGTATCCGCATGGCCTTGAAACGTTTCTCCCCCCAGGGAGAGACGCACCTCATCGTTCCATTTATAGTGCATCTTGGGCCGCAACAGATAATCCTTCGATTCCGCATAGTACAGGGCAAACAGCTCGGCCTGCAGGTTTTCGTTGTCCCAGCTTTTCTTCACATAACCGGAAAGGCCATGCTGGGTAGCCACGGTTTGGCCGCTGCGCAGGTCGTTCATCAGGGAAATGGCACGGTCGAGAGGATTGGCCATGTCACGATACTCGGTATGATCCTGCGTATGGCGCACGATGGCCTGCACGTTGGCATACCAATCATCCGGCAGGTTGCGGTCGATGCCGACCACGGCAAAGGTTTGCTGCTGCCCATGATTGCCAACCGTGTCGTCCTCTCTCTTCGGCATCCTGTGGGCCACTTCAGCACGCAGTCCATAGCCTTGCCAGGTGGTGGCGACATCCACACCCAACATGCGCAAACGGCTGTGGTCCGTGGTCAACTGGATGGAAGATGGGGTTATCTGATCCACTTTCAGTCTCCCGGTGCGATCCAATCCGTCAAACCAGCTCAACGACCAATCCACCTTGCCGATGCTGTGGTCCAGTTTGAGTGCAAATTGGGCCGGATCGAAACGGCTGGAGGGCTGTTGCAGGGCAAAACCGGGGGCGCGAAAGGGCAGCAGGTTGGGGCGCAGTTCTGGCAACCAGTAGGCACCCAGACGCAGACCGCCTCCCAGGGCATGATCCAGCACCAGGGCCAACGATCCCCGGCGTTGATCATCGTCATCCAGCACCAACAGCGTGCTGTCACGTCCCCCCAGCACGTCGGTGGGATTGATCTTGTCGGCCCGCCCCCAGGGGAGAATCTGGCGTCCGATGGTCAGGTCGGTTTGATGGATACGCCAACGCAAGCGCGCCTCACGCAGTTCTGCCGCCCCTTTTCTGGCCCCATCGGCCTGGGAAACCGCCAACCAGCCTTCCATGCGCAATCCCAGGGTCTCGGCCAGGGTCGTTTCTGCCCGCAACCACGCCGACCCCATGCCCGCACCGACCCGATCATTCAGGGCACGGTCGGAGCTGGCCACCCCCATCCGCCAGGAGGTGGCGGTTTGCCACTCGTCCGCAGAGCGGGCCTCGAACGCAACAAACGCCAGGACCGTCAGTGCCCATGTGATGCGCCAACGCATCCGTCAGTCCCGTTCCATGGCTCGGGTGGTAAAGAGATCCTCAGGCAGATCGGGTGCGATCCGGTAGTTGGTCAACTGGATCACCGTGCGATGTCCGGTTTGCAGATTGTTCGCCTCGAAGCGCATAGCCTGCCAACGGTTGTGTTGGGGATCCACCAGACGGATGTCGCTGGCGAGAAAGATTTTGAACGGCTGCTCCGTCGTGTCGAACAGTTCCGTCTTGACTGCCACCGCACTCTCCTTGGCGATCCACTGCAGACGCCGGGCGTAGCCGGAGTGACTCGCCACCTCCGGTGATTTGGCCCGGCTGTCGATGACGTGGCAGGGGAGACCGTCGAGGGTTTCCTCCCGCAACAGGCGATGGTTCCAGTCCGCGACCCGGTGGCCGATGATGTCGCCATAGCTGAAATCGGTGCCCACATAGCTGTCGCGTTTGTTGGCGGCCACCAGGCGTCGCACCTTGCGGGTAGCCGGGAGATAGATCCAAATATCGTCCTCCCCGTCCGCATGTTCGATGGTCAGGGTGGTGGTCCCCTTCACGTCCGCTGGTGAGGCAAACTTTGTCAAGCGCATGGTATCGATGCCGTTGGGCAACAATTTGGTCAGGGTGGTGGTCTGGCGCACCCGTTCCTGGCCGGTGTTGTTGGTCAAGGTGAAGGTGGCCTCGGCCGTGGAGCCAACGACCCGGCTGGTCAGGTTGTTGCGCTCCATGATGGAGATGGCCTCGTCTGCCGCAGCGGGCCGTGTCATGGCCACGCCGAGCAGGAGCAGCAACACGGCCACGGTGGCGGACGACGCCTGGGGCCGGAAGGCAAAAGCGGGTTTCCAGGCCAACAACAGGGCTGGAACCAGGGTGAGCGAGGTCAGGCTCGCAACCATCATGGCGATGCACATCATGCTTCCCATCCAATAAAAGGTCAGATATTCCCAAGAGACGATCAAAACCGCATAGCCACCCGCAACGGCACTGGCCACAAACAGAATCGCCTTGCCGGCACTCTCCAGGGTGGTGCGGACGGCCTCCCGTTCGGAGAGCCCGGCAGCGGCCTGTTCCCGCAGACGATAGATGAAATAGAGGACAAAATCAGCCCCGATCCCCATGGCCTGGGCGGCCAGGGTGGCGGTGGTGAGACTGAGGGGAACGCCCAACCAGCCCATGCCCCCCATCAGTACCAGCACGGTCATGGCCAGGGGCAGCAAGACCACCACGCCGGCCAACACGGAACGCAACAGCAGAGCGGTCAAGGCAAACACCATGGCGGCAATCTGCAGAATGTTGACCAGCTTGGCGTGTACCAGCACATCATTGAGGGCCGCCGGAGAGGTGACGTTGCCGCCCACCGAGAGCGTCACCCCGGGTGGCAGGCGATCTTTGGCAAAGTCCCGCAAACGTTTGGCCAAATCGTGAATGAGCGCGGCGTTGTCCTGATGCAAAAACGCCTGGATGACGGCGTGGCGATACTCATAATCCACCACGCTGTCGAAGTCGCCGGGATCGCCGGACAGGCTGTAGAGCAGCAGATACTGGGCGGTCTCTGCGGCGGTCACAGGCAACCGGTCGAATTCGGCCTGGTCTTCGTGGACGGCCCGATGGATGCGGCGCAGAAAATCGACCAGGGAGAGGCTTTTGCCCACCGCCGGTTCGCGGTCCAGGAATGCCTGCACCTCCGCCATGCCGTGCAGCAGGGCGGGATCCTTCATGGCGTCCGCTCTGCCACCGTCGAACAGCACGTAGAGGGTGTTGGTGCCGCCCAATTTTTGGTTGATGGCGGCATCCTCCAGGCGGGCTGGATTGTTGGGGCGGAAATAACCGCGCATGGTGACATCCACCTGTAACCACGCCAAACCGGCACCGAGAAATGCCACCAGCAGCACCAAACCCTGTACACCCCGGCGGGTACGCAGCCGGTCGTGTAACCGATTCAACCGCTGCAGCAGCCAGTCCCAGGGCGTTTGTCCGGCTGGGACTGAGGAGATCCCTTTGCGCCTGGGTGGAGGCAGCAAGGAGCGCAAGGCGGGGATAAAAGTCAGCTCGATGACCAGCGCGCCCAGAATGCCCAGGCCGGTGAACAGGCCAAAGGATTGGATGGTGCGCACCGGGAAAAACCAGAGGGAGAGAAAACTGGCGGCGGCAATCGAACCCGCCGCCACCATGACCGGACCAAGCCGCGTCAGGGTGTTGGCCACGGCCTGCCGGTTGGCCGCACGGGGGTCGGTTGCAGTATCGGCCATCAGGCGATCAAACGCCTCGTAGTAGCGTTTGAGGATCTGCACCGCGTGCCCGGCGGCCACCGCCAGAATCAGAATGGGGGTGGTAACGTTGAAGGCATCCAGGGCCACCCCGGCCCAGCTCATGATACCCACGGCCCAGGTCACCGCCAGCAGAGCCGTGACCAGCGGCAGCAGCAGGCCCTGTCGGGTACGGAAAGCCTCCCAGTGCAGCAACCCTATGAGCACAACCGCCAGGGGGAACAGCAACCCCATCCGATCCGAGTAGCGTTCGATCATGCCCAGGTAAAGGGGCAGGCCGGCGAGTTGGATCTCAATCGTCGAGCTGCGCTGGG
>JADGCE010000130.1 GCA_015229095.1 Magnetococcales bacterium
TGGATGTCCGCCAGGAGGTGGCCCGCCTCTGTCAAAGTTTTCCGATCTATGGGGCGCCGGTGCTGTAGGAGGCAGGAGGGGCGGCCAATCGCGGAGGGGGCATCATGGCGGGAGCGGACGTTCAGACATTGCTGCAACGCATGGTGGCGCTTTGGCAGATGCTGTGGGCCGATTATCCGGCCTTTCAGAATGAGGAGCGTCCGCTGCGGGTCGAGTGGGTGACCCGGACCTTTCCAGCGATCCAAGAGCTCGCTGGGGAGATCGATCGTCAGGGATTGCCCGCAGCAGGCCGTTATCCTAGGCCCGTGGAGCTGGCGGCGCTGGATTGGGTCTTGTCTCACCGTGCGCGGCGCATGGGTGCACGGCAGACGGTCCATTCCGTCACGACGGACGGTCAACGGTTTATGATCCATCTCCGCAGCCTGCCGCGCCCTTTTTCCCGTCACGACACCCAGAGCGGTAATCTGGCCTTTTGGTTGCGTTACCATCGAATCCTGCCCGCTTCCATACGGGGTTACACCATCCATATCCACCCGTTGGATGGGAAATACGCCCGCATGTTGTCCGAGAAGGAGCTGCGCCTCTTTTTGGGCACCTTCCCGGACCATTGCGCCCCGGATTGGCGTAAGGAGTGTAAGCCCTATTATGTGGCCACCACGCTGCGTTGTTTTGATCCTCCCACCGCTGATGCCCTGGCGGTGCGGGCCCACTCCATCCGGACAGCTCTGCAAGAGGCCCAGGAGGTCGGGGCCCAAGTGGTTCTCTTCCCGGAGTTGGCGGTCTGCGCCGAGCATCGCCGCACCATTGTTGACTGGCTGCGTGCACACAAGAAGCCTCCCTTTGTGCTGGTGATCCCCGGCAGCTTTCACGAGGATTTTGGTCGTCCACTGCAAAAACCCTATACCGAACGGCGCAATCGAACCTCTATCCTGAATGGTGCGGGCCAGACGATTTTGGACCAGGACAAGCTGATTCCCATTGCGGTCGACAATGTTTTGACGGCCGGGGCTTCGCAACAACAGCAGGACGGGGTTGTTTTTGAAGGGGTCGGATCGGCCAACGCGCTGCACCTCCTGGATACCCCCATCGGCCTGATGGCCGTGGCCATTTGCCGGGATCTGCTACAGGAGAGTTCGCCGATCACCGACCTTTGGGAATATGTGGCACCCGATTGGCTGCTGGTGCCCTCCATGTCCCCCGGCATCAGCGGGCATCGGGCGGCGGCCGAGCGGTTGTGGCGAATGTATGGAACAAAGGTGCTGGTGGCGAATCAATGCTTGCAGGGTGATTTCAAGAAAACAGAGCACGGATTTGTCTCTCCCCTGGAGCCTATTCGACTGGCAAAAATGAGGGTTCTGAGTTATGATGCAGATGCGGTCTCTTCTCAGGAAAACAGACCATAAGGGGGTATCTGACCATGAGCATCGACCTTGCCAGTGACGATCCGTTTACTCTGGCCAACGAGGCGACACTGGATGAGCTTTGGGCGGCTGTGCAGGCCGTCGAATCCTGGACAGAGGATGCGGCGGAGAGGCTGGACCATGTCTATCGGGTGCGCGTTGCCACACTGTTGCGCACCCAGGCTTCCACAGACGAGTTGGCTACCTGGAGCGGGCACCTGGAGTGGGTGACCCATCCCGACCTGATGGAGGCATTGGAACATCTGGGCAAGCCCTATATCAGCCGGTGGCGGGCCTTCCAGGATTTGCTGGATGACCGCCTGGCGGTACGCGAATATCCCGTAGACGACCTGCTTTTGCAACTCCCCCATGTACAGGATGTGCTGCGACGTGTGGCAGATGGCCGCATTCGCACCGATGCCGAGCTGCAACAGTATGTGACCGGTCTGGAGGATGACCAGATCTCTGAAAATCTGCAGGCGTTGGAACAGTGGGAACTGATCCGGCACTGTGTCGCCGGTGGAGAACGGTGTGTGACTTTGGGGTTTCGGTCTGCCGATCTGCCGGAGGGTTATCTGCAGGATATTTCCACACGCCTGGGCATCAAGCCCTGGACCGAGGAGTCGTCTGATCCCTCGCATGAGTCGCCGCAAGATGACTACCGAATGAAAAACATACTGCGCTTTTCTCGTCCGGAAAACCAGAAAGCAGCATGAACGAAACCCTTTTCACCAGCTTTTACAGCTTCAAGGGGGGGGTGGGCCGCTCCATGCTGCTGGTCAACGTGGCGGCGGCTTTGGCCATGGATCTGCTGGAACCGGACCCCAAACGCCGTGCCCCCAAGCGGGTGCTGATCTGGGACCTGGATCTGGAGGCCCCTGGTTTGCATCTCCTGGGCGCTCTGCGGCCAGAGCAAGCGCCCGCCAAGGGATTTTTGGACTGGCTGGCCGAATGGCAGGAGCACTGCAAACAAAACGCCCGCTATGCCGTGCCGGATGAGCAGCAGATCAGCCGCCTGTTGCAAGAGTGCATCTGCCCCCTGGGCGTCACCCCCTCGGCAGAGGGCGGGCAGGAGACCCCAACCACGTGGCAGTCGGTGGAGGGGCTCTTTCTGCTGCCCGCCATGCACGGGGAGGGCGTTGATCTGGTTGCCTATGTGTTGATCGACTGGTATCAGCTCTGGGAAAAAGAGGCCAAGGTTGCCGCCCACCTGTTCCGGAATATTTTGGTGCAGGCGGCGCGGGAACTGGCGCTGGATTATATTCTCATCGACGCCCGCACCGGTTTGACCGACCTGGGGAGCCTGTTGACGGCGGCCTTGCCCCACGTCGCCGTCCTGGTGGCCAACTACAGCCGCCAGAATACCCATGGCATTTATGCCATGCACCAGGCCCTGTCAAAGGCGGTCTCTGGCCAAACGCCCGTCCGTATCGAGTTTGGTCTGCCCGCCCTGGAGTTGCTCCTCATCGCCTCGCCGGTGCCCGATGAAAAGAGGCATGGCGCGCTGCTGAAGGCGCGGCGCGCCCTCTGGCAGGAACGCTTTTCCGGCATGGAACAGGCCCTGGAAATTCCCTTTGTGCCAGAGATGCTGCTGCTGGAGACGTTACCCGTATTCTGCGACCAAGCCGACCCGGTGAGGCCCTATCTGCGGGTGGCCGAAAATCTGCGCGCCCAGCTCCAAAAGCTGCGCTGGGATGGGGAACAGAAGAGCAAAACGGACGAGGCCTATCCCTCCCCAGAGGGGCGGCGGGGGCGGGAAAAAGAGGGCACCCTGCAACAGGGCAAACGTTATGAGGAGCGGGTGGCCCGGCTGTTGCGCCTGTTGGGGTACAGCGTGGAGGAGGAACAGCTGGTCGATGGCAATCGGGTGGATCTGGTCGCCCGCATGCAGAGGGGTTTCGAGAGCGTTTGCTATCTGGTGGAGTGCAAGGATTATCAAAAACCGTTGGGCAAGGAGGTGCTGGAAACGCTGCGGGTGTGTACCCTCGGCCAGCAGGCGCAGGCGTGGGGCTGTCAGGGCATGGTGGTAGCCAATGCCTTCAGCCCGGCGGCCCGCACCTTTGCCAAGGCCCAGGGGATGGTGGCCACCACCCCCCAGGAGATGGAGGCGCGGCTCTTCAACTTTGCCCCCTATCTGCTCGGCCTGCGGCAAGCCTTCGAGAGCAGCACCCTGGCCCGCACCTATGTGCAACAAACGGTCTGGCTGGAGGCCCACCCCCAGGAGTCGAAGGTCGATCTGCTGGAGTATGCCCTGCGCTGGGCCAGCGGGCAGGCGGGCAAAAAACTCTGGTTGCTGCTGGGGGATTATGGCACCGGCAAGAGTGCCTTTTTCAAGCGGTTTGCCTATCAGTTGGCGGTGCAGGCGGAAAAAGATCCCTCCCTGCCCATGCCCCTGGCCATCGACCTGAAACAGTTTCCCAACGCCATCTCTCTGGAAACCCTGATCCAGGAATATTTGCGCACCCAGCAAAACTGGACCGGCAACCCGGAAATTTTTTTGCATCTGCTGGAGCAGGGGCGGCTGCTGCTGCTCCTGGATGCCTTTGACGAGATGGGCACGGCCACTATTGGCCGCAGCGTCGAGGAGCAGTTTCGCCAGTTGGCCAGGGCCGCCACCCGTGGGGCCGGGCGGGTGCTGATCACCTGCCGCACCCACTTTTTTCGTGACCAGCAGCAGATCAAGCAGCAATTTTTGGGCAGTGACGACAGCCTGGAGAGCCATGACTCCCCCCTGGGCCGGGCGGCACGGGAGTTTGATGCCGCTCTGGATGAGTTGCAACTGTTCGACAGCGATCAGATTGAGCAGTTTTTGCACCGCTCCCTCGACGGAGATCCGCAGCGGATAGCCGAGGCGCGCCATTTTATCCAAACCACCTACAACCTCGACAATCTGGCTCCCCACCCGGTGATGCTGGAGATGATTCTCACCTCCATGGATAGGCTGATGGCGCGCACCCGGCAGGAGCAAGCCCCCATCACCTCTGCCCTGCTGTACACGCTCTATACCGACGAATGGCTGACCGACCGCAGCAGCAACCAACTGCAGACCGGGGTGGATCAACGGCGCACGTTGCTGGAGCATCTGGCCTGGGCCCTTTGGAGTCAACCGCAACATCGCATCCACCATCGCGCCCTGCTGGAGCTGTTGTCCGGGCTGCAACAGCAGGCGTTTGCCGGGTTGGATCTCAGCCGGGTCGATCTGGAGCTGCGCACCGCCACCTTTCTCACCCGCACCGGTGACGGCTATTACAGCTTTTCCCATAAAAGTTTTCGGGAATTTTTTTATGCCCGCTTTGTGCTGCGTGCCCTGCGGGGGGAGAGTCTGGCCGGGGCCCTGCACAATGCCCCCCTCACTCCGGAGACGGTGGCCTTTTTGGCGGACCAGTTGGCCGCCAGCGACTGGCCACGCCTGCACAGCCAGTTGCCCGCCCTCCTGGTGCAGGGCTATCTGCCCCAGGTGAGCGAAAACGCCCTGCGCCTGGCCTATCATTTGGCCGCCAAGGCCGACGGTTGGCCGGTGGAGCGGCGGCAGGAATCCCTGACGGAGCGGATGCAATCCCTGCTCCCTCCGGTTGTTCAACTGGCCGGGGCTGGGCTGGCGGAAGAGCGGTGGGCCGGGGCCTGGCTGCGGGGGGCCGATCTGCGGGGGGCCGATCTGCGGGGGGCCGACTTGAGCGGGGCCGACTTGAGCGGGGCCAACTTGGTGGAGGCCCGACTGGAGCGGGCTCTGTTGCAGGGGGTCCGTGCCGAGCAGGCCGATTTCAGCCGGGCGCGCCTGGGGCAGGCGATCCTGGCCCAGGGCCGGTTTGCCCAGGCCCGCTTTGTGGCGGCAGAGATGGTGGGGATCGATGGGGTCGGGGCCGACTGGAGAGAGGCCGATCTGCGCCAGGCCAACCTTTGGGCGGCCCGTCTGATGGAGAGCAATCTGCAGGGGGCCAACCTGAGCCAGGCCGATTGCACCGCCTGCCGGTTTGCCCAGGCCAACCTGGCGGGGGTCCAGTGGCAGGAGACCCGTTTGGAACGGGCCACCGCCCCCGGGGCTCTCCAGGGCCCAACCGATCCGGAACTCCCCCCCCAGCTCCGGAGGCTCCCCCCCGCTTCCGCCATCCCTCACTGGCAAACCACCCATGGAATGCTTCTCTTGGCCGCCGCCTTTTCCCCGGATGAGCGATTGCTCGTCACCGCAGGCGGTGATCATGCCGCACGGGTGTGGGAGGTTGCCTCGGGTCGCTGCCTGCGCATCCTCCGGGGGCATGGGGATTGGCTGCGCTCCGCCGCTTTCGCCCCGGATGGGCGCACTATCCTCACCGCCAGCGACGATGGCACCGCCCGCTTGTGGGATAGCACCTCCGGTCAACCCTTATGCACCTTCCAGGGGCATGAGGGTTGGGTCAACTGCGCCGCCTTTGCCCCGGATGGCCGTAGCATCCTCACCGCCAGTCACGATGGCGCCGCCCGTTTGTGGGATGTCGACTCCGGCGCGCCGATCCGCACCTTCCAGGGGCATGAGGGTGGGGTCAACTGCGCTGCCTTTGCCCCGGATGGCTGTACCTTGGTCACCGCCGGTGAGGATGGCACCGCCCGTTTGTGGGATGTTGCCCCCGGTGCCTCCCTTCGCACTTTCCAGAGAGAGGGAAAAGGGCTCTCCTCGGCAGCCTTTGCCCCGGATGGCCGCACCTTTGTCACCGCCGGTGAGGATGCCTGTATCTGGGAGGTCGCCTCCGGCACTCTGCTGCACAGGTTGACCCACGACCATCCCCTCGACACCGCCTGCTACTCTCCGGATGGCCGCACCCTGGCTACCAGCAGTGCAGAACAGGGTATCACCCTCTGGGATACCGCCTCCGGCCAACGCCTCCGCGCCTTCCCGGGGGCAACGCGCTCGGCGGCCTTCTCCCCCCAGGGCAGCTGGCTCGTCGCTGCCTCTCACAGTAGCCGCGCTGTGATATGGGAGGTTGCTTCCGGCCAGATGTGGCAGACATTCCAAGGGACAACTGCCACGCTCTTCTCCGCCGCCTTCTCCCCGGATGGCGCGCACATCGTCGCCGCCAGCCTGGACGGCACCGCCCATCTCTGGGATGCCCACGCCGGCAACCTTCTCGGCACACTCCAAGGGCATGAGGGTTGGGTCAACTCCGCCGCCTTCTCCCCGGATGGCCGGCAGATGGTCACCGCCAGCGGGGACCGAACCGCCCGCATCTGGGAAAGCCGCTCCGGACAATGGCTCCGCACCCTCCAGGGACATGAGGGTCCGGTCAACTCCGCCGCCTTCTCCCCGGATGGCCGGCAGATGGTCACCGCCAGCGAGGATCAAACCGCCCGTATCTGGGAGAGCCGCTCCGGACAATGGCTCCGCACCCTCCAGGGACATGAGGGTCCGGTCAACTCCGCCGCCTTCTCCCCGGATGGCCGGCAGATGGTCACCGCTAGCGATGACGACACCGCCCGCATCTGGGAAAGCCGCTCCGGACAGTGGCTCCGCACCCTCCAGGGGCATGGGGGTCCGCTCACCTCCGCCGCCTTCTCCCCGGATGGCCGGCAGATTGTCACCGCCAGCCCTGACAGATCCGCCCGCATTTGGGAGAGCCGCTCCGGGCAAGAGCTCCGCACCCTCCAGGGGCATGCGGGTTGGGTCAGATCCGCCGCCTTCTCCCCGGATGGCACGCAGATTGTCACCGCCAGCGCGGACGGAACCGCCCGTCTCTGGGAGACCGCCAGCGGCCAGGAGCTCCAATGCTTGGCCCAGGAGGCACCGCTTCGTTCAGCCGCCTTTTCCCCGGATGGCCGGCAGATTGTCACCGCCAGTGAAGATGGCATCCTCCGCCTCTGGGAGATCGCCAGCGGCCAGGAGGTGGGTCGCCTGCTCTATTGCCGGAACGGGGGGTGGATCGTCCACAAGGCCGACCAACCGCTGCGCTGGGATCCCCAGGGCAAGGGGTTGCAAGCCCTCACCTTTATCGACCCCCATGAGAGAGAGCTGCCCACCCTCTGGGAGGCGGAAGATTTGCAGAAAAGCGGGTTGCTGCCCTTGTAATC
>JADGCE010000131.1 GCA_015229095.1 Magnetococcales bacterium
GGTTGGCGCTTTTTCAGTGGGGCTTTCCCTGGTCGGGAAAGGGGGCCGGGCAAGGTGGGTCAGCCGCACGGCCCCCGGTCTGACCATAGGGCAGCCCTGCCGTCAGCAGGCTACGCCAACAGCTTGGCCTCCCGCCGCAGCTCTTCCATGAACTCCTGGATTTCCGGATCGATCAATCCAAGTTCTGCGATCCTGCGGGCCAGTCTCAATTGTTGGGGATCCTTCAAACCACATCGTTTGCAGAAGCGTGTCAAAAAAATTTTCCCATCGATCAGATGATTGAGTTGATTCCACTGCCCTTCCGAATCTTCTGTATCGTCTCGCAGGAAATTGCGTATCTTTGAGCATTGGCCTTGAATATCCTGCACAGAAACAGTTGAACCGGTGTTCTGAGCGTGCGTCAGGACGGCCGCTAGTAAATGCGCTACAGCCGAAAATTGGATTCCAAACTGGTGGGAGAGGGAATTCGCACCCTGCGCGATCAGGACAAGATTGGCTGCTGTCAACACAATGGCTTCCTCGGACAGATCCAGAAGATATTGGGCTGTCGCATTAGGGGAGCACGGGGAACGGGGATGCACACTATCCTCAATCAATTCCCGAATAGCTTCGGGGTGTAACAGATAGTTTTCCATTTCCCATCGGCGCAGCACTTTGACATACTCCCCCAAATGGCGGGCTGCGTCGAATGCGGCGTGGTCCGTTTCAAAGAAAGCCTCCCATCGAGGGTTCCCCGCCACACGTCCGTTTAACAGGGTATCCCTGTCCACGATACCGAAGGCGCAGCTACGGTTCTGACGCGCAGTTCCGACCTTTTGGCACACCTGCGCGCCTCCTCCTCCTCCTCCCCCAACCGACATGCTCACCGACTCAAACTGAATCCATTCTCCCCAGCCCCTAAACCAACGTTCCTGCAACACTTCCAGGTCTTCTGTGGACTCCAGATACAAGACAACGCGGTTCGAATAATTTTTTCCGATCACTTTCGAGTTTGCAATACCCGCAAGGTTTCCCACAAACACCTCCTTCTCTGTTGGGTTTTATTGGATTTCTTCCTTGTCGATAAGATGTCCACTCATCCGCAAGCCGGGTTCTTCGGCGAGCAGGTCTATGTTGAATTGGTCGATAAGCTCTATGGAATGGGTAGTGGCGATGAGGATGAGCCCCGGATGTTTGGTCACGAGCCTTTTGAGTGCCTGATAAAGGCGGTGTTGCAGCTTGGGGTGCAGATGGACATCCAGTTCATCGATGACCAGGATGGTCTGTTCGGTCATATGCACATGGATGCGGAGCATCAAGTGCAGGAGGCTCTTTTCCCCGCTGGAGAGCTGATCCAGACGATGCTGCCGCTCGCCGTTGTTGATGAGGGCATGCAAATGCTCTCTGTCGATGGAGGCCAAACTTTTCTGAGTGTCGGAAAAAACAAACGCATTGATCAACTCCTGGGCCTTTTGATAACGGTCATCGTTCAGCCAGGAGAGCCATACCAGCAGGTTGTCCAGCGTGTGCTGCCACTGCTCGCCATGTGCGCCAAAACGGTGCAGGGTCCGATAAAACCATTGTGGAGGGCGATGGATGGCAAAACCATCTCCGGAGCAGACGGGGATATCTCTGTATGCATCGAAGAAAAGCAGCGACGGGACGGTGATGCTGTCTGGACCAAACGCTCCATAGGTGTTTTTCATCTCGGTCTGCACCAGACCGAGCAGCTCATCCAGCACGGGGTCGGCTGACTTGATCTGCTGCCAGTGACCACCCGGAGAGCGGGCCCAGGCGATATGGAGACGTTTTGTAACCTTTATGCGTTCCAGATCGCTGCGTTCCCAGTTTCTTGTTTCGTGGGGTGCCCCATGCCCGGCCGCCAGGGTCAACAACACCTCCTGGACGCTGCCACTCATGTTGACCGCAAGACGCAGATCCCATTGGGCCCGCGCCTTTGAATGGGACCATAACCGTTCATGGGGCGGGGCGGGTCTCTGGCTGGAGTCCAACAGGTGCATCAAACTGGCCATGCACTCCAGCAGGACCGTCTTGCCGCGTCCGTTGGGGGAAATGAGCAGGAAAAAATTGCTGGGAGCCCCATTGCGATCGATAAAGTCCAGGTGGAAGGGCTTTTCCTGAAAGGGGCCCATGCCAAATACCGTCAAGGCAACCGGTGCGCAACTGCGCACGTAAAAGGAAACATCCAGCATTATTTTTCTCCCTCGAGGCGCACAACAGCCGCAATATCATCGTCTGTGACATAGACCCCATGGGCGCGCCGCACGGATTCACCGCTGAGGCGGATCAACATATCCCCGGCTCCCGTCAAACGCTCGGCCCCGGTTTCGTCCAGAATAATTTTGGACTCTGTGGCCTTTTGCACCGTCAGGGCGATGCGGGAGGGCACATTGGAGCGCAGCAGACCGTTGAGGGTGTTGGCATCGGGACGCTGGGTGGCAATCACCAGATGGATACCGGTGGCCCGCGCCTTCTGGGCCAGGCGGATCATGTGCTCTTCGGCGCTGGGCACCTGCATCACCAGATCCGCCAACTCCTCCACAAACACCACGATGTAGGGCATGTTCAGCACGCCCTTGCGGTGTCCCTCGGTCAAATCCCGCACCCCGGCCTTTTCCAGCGCGCCGGTGCGCACCTCCATCTCCTCCACCAGTTTTGCCAGTTTTTCCTGGGCGATCTCCACATCGGTCACCACCGTGATGCGTCGGGATCCCGTTTTGCCATAGCGGGCAAACTCCACCTTTTTGGGATCAATGAGCAGCAGTTGCAGACGCTCCTGAGCCACCCCGGTCAGCAATGACAGCAGCAGGGCATGCAGACAACTGCTCTTGCCGCTGCCTGTGGTTCCCCCCACCAGCAGGTGGGGCTGGCGGGCCAAATCAAAACAAATCGGGTTGCCTGTGACATCAACCCCAGGCCAGAGGGGAAGGCCGGCCTCTTGGGGTGGATGTTTGGCCCACTCCAGCAAATGTTGGCCAGAGAGCACTTTCCAGCTGCTCCGGGGGCGGGGCAGATCCAGACCGATCACCTTGGGCTGGCTGGTCTCCACTGGGAAAATCCCATGTTTCTGGAGTCCCAGGGCAAAGGCAATTTTGTCCACGCCCCGGCGTACCCGATCCAGATGGTTGGGATCTTCCATGCGCACCAGATAGCGGGTGATGCGGGGACCATCCTGGGACTCCGTCACCACGCCCTGGACCCCAACCTCTGCCAGGGCCACCTCCAACCGCGCCCCGAAACCGGCCTCTTCCGCCACGGGAACCTGTTCCTGCCCGGCACACAGCTCCTGATAGAGAAACTGGTAAAAATCGTGTCCGTCCCGCCATCCCCGGCGAAACTCCCGCAAACCCCGGCGGATATGGCGTTGCAGATGGGTGCGAAAGGCCGTTTCGTCAGCAAACAGATCCATCCGGGTATAGATGCTGAGCAACCCCTGGATGGCATCCGTATAATCCTGTTGTTGTCCGTTGATGTTGCGCCCCTGCCCCTGGCCGGTGAGCTGTTCCAGCTTGTATTCGGAACCACTCTTCTCCCTCTCCCGTACCGTGTCCAACGCCTCATCGGGAGGCGAAGGAATCCGCAGGGAGTAGGCCAGCGCCAACCGCAGCACGGTCCACTTGGGCGCCTTGATGCGCAGTCCCTTGTTCAGGATATCCTCTATGGTCTGCTCGTCCTCGCGACTGGTGATGACTGCCACGCTCTTTCCCCTCTATCCCTGATACATGGGGCGTTCCACCCGCTGGGTATGGTCCCCGTGGGGATTTTCCAATCGATATTCCCGGTAAACATGCGGGGCAAGCAGGTTATATTTTTCCTTGTCCAACTCCGAGTCCGTGGGCAGCACGATAATCTGCTCGGCGGCGTGGGGAAAATATTTCTGCAATATGTTTTCCTGGTTTTGCCGATCGATGCGGGCCAGGGGGGTGTCGATGACCACCGGGACAGATTTTCCGGAGACCTCTCGCAACGCCCACAGCAGGGCAATGGCCACCATCTGCTTCATTCCCGCCGACAGGTTGGCACCCCCCAGGAGCTTCCCCTCTCTATCCTGGTAATGAAGCGCAAAATCCTTGTCTACTTGGATATGATGCAGCAAGTCATGGCTGGTCATGAGTGCTTTGTAATGACGGTTGATGAACGCCTGCAGTGCTTCCTGATGCTGTATTTTCAGACCGGCCTTATAGTTTCGATAAAGAGCGATCAACGCCTCAGCCTGTCTGCTGTGTTCATGATATTTGCTCGCCCGGGCAATGCGTTGTTCCTGATCGTTGAGAGCCTGCTGCTTGCGTTCCATTTCGCGCTGCTTGCGCTGCCGTTCTCCGTCCAGGCTGCCCTTGGCCTGTTGCTGTTCCTCATGGCGTGAACGCAACCCTTTCAACTCCTCCTGCATCTGCATGTAGTGCTCACGATCGGCCTCAATGACCGTGCCGATCCCATCCAGTTGGTATTGCAGTTCCACCTCTCTGCGCAGCAGACGACTGATCTCATTCAATCGGCGTCCATGCTCCTGGAGCCGATTGGCATCCATCCGTTGTGTCAACAACCGGCGCAGTATCCTCCCGTGTTCTACTTGCAGAGAGAGAAGCTTGATGCCCTCCTTGGCATCCTCGAGGCGTATCTGTTCATCCAGGGTGTGTTGCAGACGTTGCAGATAAAACTGCTTTTGCTCCTCCCGCAATCGCATCGGAATGGGAGCCGGACGCTCAAAAACCTGGAGGGGTAAATGCCGGCGGAGATAATCCAGCAACTCTTTTTTTGACCCTGCATCCCGGTCATCCTGTTCCAGTCGGGAGAGAAGCTCCTGCATCAACCCGGGATTTGCCAGCAACGGGGCCTCAGGGATAAACAGTTCCAACACCTCCTGGCGCAACTCTTCCAACCGCTCTTTCACCCGCTTCAGGTCCTCCTTGTGACGCAACTCCTCCTCGCGTGCCCCGAATCCCTGCATGTTGCGCAGGCGCCGCTCCCGATCGGCAATCTGCTCGTCCAGGCTTTCAATCTCCCGATGATTGGTGGCGCGCCGCTCATCCATGGCAGAGAGTTGATCGTGCAGTTCTGACAATGCACGCTGAATCTCGTTAAATTTTCTCTGTTCGTCCCCGACGCTCCCCTCCCTGGCCCAGGCCTTCTTGACTTTGTCCAGATATTCTATCAATACCTCTACCGGGGTGATATTGAGAATTTTTTCCAATTGTATCCGTGTCTGTTCCTTGTTGGCTTCCGCAAGGGCTTGAATTTTTTCCCCATCGAAGAAAAAATAGGGGATGTAGGAGGGGGGGAGCCGTTTTTCGAGAAACTGTTGGGCCTCATCATCTTTCAAGGGATCTTTCAGAAACGTTGATCGTATGGTCAGGTGACCCTTGGGTTCGGTCTCCATCTCGGGAAACCATGCCCGTTGCGCGTCAACAATCCCGTCTGCCTCTTGCCATCGGCACTTCACGAAATAGTCGTTCGGGAACATAAGGTCGTCACCAATGATCTGGGGGTTGGCCCGTGCCCGGCGGTTGAAGGCCCCCATCCACTCGCGCCCATTGCCAAACATATACTCTTTTGGGCTTAACTTGCGCCCAGCCTGGACCTCACTGCGCATCTCCTCGCTGGGGCCGGTAAAAAGCAGCTTGACGGCATTGAGAAAGCTGGTTTTCCCGAAACCGTTGCGCCCGCTGATCAGCAGGATGGGCCGATCCGGTCGCTGGCCAGTCAGATCGAAGGTGACCTGACCATGGTAGGAGAAAAGGTTGGAGATGGTGATTTCCTGAAAAATCATGGCTCAGGCATTCTCCATATTGGTGATGGCCCGCTCGATGGTTGCCCGGATCTCCCGCTCGAAACCTGTTTTCATGCCATAACCATCCAGATTGGGATAACGGTCATGGGCCAGCCTCAGCAATCCCCGCACCAACTCCGGGTCCAGATCGCTGCCGGCAACCAACTCTTCCAAAAGATCATCCTGAACATCCAAAGACATGCTACCCTCCCAACAGATGGGATGACGACCAAAGCGCAGTGCCAAATCCAGAGCCGACCTCCCGGACAGATCGAACTCACGGGACCAGACCTGCTGAATATAACCCAATTCTTCATCGTTGATAAGGGATTTTTTGCAAATATTTTCTAAATGGAGGAGTTTTTCGAGAATTGCCAGCCGCTTGCCCGGCTTGAATGGCCCCTTTTGACCCTCCACCTTGATGCCATTGCGGAGTTTGTCCTGTCGCCAATCCCTCTCTTCCCGGACCACTTTGAGCCAGTTGCGGAATTCATTCAAAGGCCGCATCCACTCCTCACCAGAATCGATAAATCCCTCCATGGATTTGTCCAACTTGACCACGGTGCAGGTCCAGCAACCGAATCGGCTGCCGCCGCAGGATGGCTGACCCAGATCCAGGATGACCGGGCACTCTCCCCCTTCTGCTTGGCGATACAGATTGTACAGAAACCGGTGATCTCCGCCCCAGGGCGGCGGGTTGGTGAGCAGATATTCCCAAACCGCATCGGTATTCCAGGCAACGATAGGGGTCGCCACCAGGGCATTGGGAATTTCGTCGTGGGGATTCAGCCCGGCATCGGTTAACTCCCGCCCCATCATGCGCTTGGCCCGCTCCGGACTTTCGGCGCGTCGGGTGCCCAACAGCAGGATGACGCTGCCAGATCGGGCCGTAATTTCGTCGATGCGTCGCCGCATCGGGCGGATCTTCATCTTGGAGGTACACCATCGAAACCAACGGGTCGGAGAGGGGTAGCCTTTGCCAATGAGTTGTCCCCAAAAACTTTCAGGGGGTTCTGGTCGAACCAGTTCTGCCTGCAAAGGCATGCCGGAGTGGTCAGCATACGTACCGATTTGCACCATGGTGCGTGCTAGGTATTCCTCAATATTGGGGGCCTCCACACGGGTATCCGTTGAGATGAGATAGACCTGTTTGCGGGCTGCACTGCCCATTTCCAGCATCATCTCCCCCACCAACTGCGCCAGCAGGGTGGAATCCTTGCCCCCGGAAAAAGCGACCACCCACGGGCGGTTGTCCCGCACGTACAACGCCCGCAGGGCCGCCCGCGTTTGTTCAACAAGGGACATCTCGGTTCTCCATCTGTTCCGCCTCTGCATATTCGGGTTGATCTGGTCGCCATGATGAAGCCCAAAAATTCCAGTGTCCAGGTTTCCCCACGCACATTGGTGCGTGGCTGAAAAAGGGGCATGACCTGGGACATTGACCTCCATGCCCGAATGCCCCCTCCTGCTCACGCCTCGAACGGCTGAATCCAGCCGCCTCCCAGGAGGCGTTCTCCTTCGTAGAAGACACAGGCTTGACCCGGAGCGATGGCCCGCTGCGGGGTGTCAAAGT
>JADGCE010000013.1:0-7581 GCA_015229095.1 Magnetococcales bacterium
GAGTTTATCATATGCTGAATGTCAACGATTGGAAAATAGGCACCAAGCTGTTCGGGGGGTTTTTGACCGTCGTAACGGTATTGGTGATTGTGGGTGGACTTGGCTATTCCAATATCCAGGCCGTGTATCAAAAAACAAAAGATATCACCGAGGTAACGCCTTCTGTGGATGCCTCCATGCGCATGAATCTGTCTGTTGCACAAGACATGCAAATGATTATGGAATTGTTGGCAGCCGAAGAGAAAAAAACGCTGATGGATCTGTGGAAGGAGCATGAGGAACTGGTTCACCAATTTGACGTGTTTGGAGAGGCGATGGTGAGCGGTGCCACGGTGGATGGAGTCCAGTTTTATGCCACCCAAGATAATCGTCTGAGAGAGATTATAAACAGGGCCACTCAGTTTCATAAAGAAAAATTTCGTCCAGCCATTCGGAATGTTTATGACCTGAGTATGCAGATTTTTGATGCGAAAGAGGAGCTGGAAACGGCGATGCGTGGCATGGAGTCCGGCTATGAAAAGATTGTTACCAGAACGGATCGCATGGAAAAGGGGATCAAGAACACGATCGCGACGCGCATTGCAGGGGGTGTCAGTGCCCAGGAGCTGTACAGAATGGAGGGTTCCTGGCTCAGCGGTGCTGCAGCCATCAAACTGGTCATTTCCAGCAGTCGGATAGCCATCGAAGAGTATGCAAAAGCCGTGGATCCCAAGGGGATGGAGTCTGCAGACAAGGCGTACAAAGAGAGCGTCGTTCTGTTCGATCAGTGGATCAATGCCCTGTTGCAGGGTGGGGAGGTGGCAGGTGAAGCCGTTGCCAAGGTCACGGATCCTGCCGTGCGCTCCGAAATTGAACAATTGGATCAGGATCACGGCAAGGTTTTCCAGGAAGGGGTGTTGCGACTGTTCAAGTTTCATGCTCTTCTGTCCGGTCGCGTGGCCGAACGCAGCGGATATGACAAGGCTGCGGATGCGACGGGCGAAGAGTTGATTAAACTGTTGGCAGGGGTTAAAGAGGGTGTCGGAGATTCCGTCAAGGCATCTACCCGTGATTCGGAAGAGACCGCCCATACAGCGAGCAACCAGACTGTGGTTGGCATACTGCTGGGTGCCATGTTGGCCATGGGTTTGGCCATTCTCATTTCCCGTTCCATTGTGAGTGCCATGACGAAAGCCCTGGGAGTGGCCAACAGACTGGCCGGAGGAGATTTGACGGTGCAGGTGGAGAGTTCCGGACAAGACGAAGTGGGCCAGGTTCTGGCGGCCATGCATCGCATGGTGGAAAAAATGCGGGAAGTTATTGGAGAGGTTTCGATAGCGGCGGAACAGGTTTCCATCGGCAGCAACGAAATTTCGGACGCAGCCCAAAGTCTTTCCCAGGGGGCCACCGAGCAGGCGGCCTCCATTGAGGAGACTTCATCGGCGATGGAGGAGATGTCTTCCAACATTGCCAAAAATACGGACAATGCCGGTATTACCCAAAACATTGCCCAGAGGGCCTCGAAGGATGCCGAGGAGGGTGGCGCAGCGGTGGCGGAGGCTGTGCAAGCCATGCGGGAAATTGCCTCCAGAATTGGCATTGTCGAGGAGATTGCCCGGCAGACCAATCTGCTGGCTCTGAATGCCGCCATCGAGGCGGCGCGGGCTGGGGAGCATGGGAAAGGTTTTGCTGTGGTGGCGGCTGAGGTGCGCAAACTGGCCGAGAGAAGCCAAACCGCCGCAGGCGAGATCAGTCACCTTTCTGCGGCAAGCGTCGAAGTGGCGGAAAAGGCTGGTGGGATCATCAACAAACTGGTGCCGGATATTCAGAAAACGGCGGAGTTGATCCAGGAGATCAATGCTTCCAGCCAGGAGCAGAATCAGGGTGCAGGACAGATCAATCAGGCCATTCAGCAGCTGGATCAGGTGATTCAGCGCAATGCCGGAGCATCGGAAGAGATGGCGGCGACAGCGGAAGAGTTGAGTGCACAAGCCGAAACGATGGCCCACTCCATCTCCTTTTTCAATCTCGGCCAGTCAGTGCAAACGACCAAGAGGCGACCTGCGCAAAAACCACCGGCAGCAGCCAAGTCTCAGGTTGCTCATCTCCAGAAGCGTGCCGCCAAGGCCCTGCCCGCACCGGTGAAAAAAGGGGGGGGCATGGATTTGAAAATGGCCCATGCAGATAGTGAATTTGAGAATTTTTAAGGCCTGTTCAGTGGGTGCATGGAGGAGGAGGGGCGCTGTCTCGAAGGGGTATGTGCGTGAGCATGGGTGGGATGGCACCCCCCGGCCACGCGCAGCGCAGCGGACTCTGGCCGCAACATCGCCAAAGCCGGCAAGGGCATTGCGGTGACCAGAGTGCCGGGGGATGCTCAGCCGTGATTATTGGCGGATGCCCTCGATATACAACCCCAGATCCATCTCTTCTGCGGCGGGCCCCAGATTGTAGCTGATACCATAATCGGCGCGTTTGATACGCAGACTCCCCGCATAGCCACGGCGGAACCCACCCCAGGGATCCGGGCCTCCTCCGATCATTTTGGCGTCAAAAGAGACGGGTTTGGTCACGCCGTGCAGGGTGAGTTCCCCTTCCACCGTGGTTTTTCCACCCTGTTCCACGATGCGCTTGCTCCGAAATGTTGCCTGGGGAAAGGTGTCGACATCGAGAAATTCCTTGCCGCGCAGGTGCTTGTCCCGCTCCGCATGGTTGCTGTTGATGGAAGTGGTTGCCACGCTGACCTGGATGGAGGCCCCTTCGGATTTGTCGGGATCCAGCGAAAAACGGCCCTCCATGGTATCGAAACGCCCCTGCAACAAGCTGTAGCCCAGATGGGCGATGCTGAAGGTAACAAAGGAGTGGGTAGGATCGATTTTATAGTTTTCTTCTGCCGCCCAGGCCGGAAAACTCCCCCCCCACAGCGCACAGGCGATGGCCATGCAGGATGCGAAACGTGTTGTACTCATTGTTTTCTCCTTGAATGAAAAGTTACTTATTCCTGCGCCTGGTGGGATCCGTCACAGAAAGGAGCACTCCCGGATCGGTCGCAGGCGCAGATGGCCACTTGCCCGGCTTCCGACAAGGCGACGTGACGGGGATGGCCGCCGTTCCCCTTGTGGGAACCGTCGCAAAACGGCAAATTGCCGGAATCCCCGCACAGGCAGATATAATGCTCTCCGGCCGGCAAATCCAAAATAATGGGTGTTTTCATGGTGTGTCACTCCTGTGGTTCGTTAGAGTATCTGTGCAGCATGCCATCCTGAC
This sequence comes from Magnetococcales bacterium, assembly GCA_015229095.1. Lineage (GTDB taxonomy): Bacteria > Pseudomonadota > Magnetococcia > Magnetococcales > Magnetaquicoccaceae > Magnetaquicoccus. The sequence goes on from JADGCE010000013.1 coordinate 3,244, forward strand.
TGAATGACGAGGCCCCATCATAGTCCATGCTTCATGGATTGACAATATTGCATTTTATGATATTATTGTTCACAAATATTTGACAATACAGGCCCGGACGACGGAGGATTCCCATTCCTGGTGGGGGTAAAGAGGCGAGTTACCCGCAAGAGGCAGACGATGGATCGCATTGTGCTGATGGAAACGTTTGTTCGTGTTGTGGATTCTGGCAGTTTTTCCGAGGCTGCCCGAAAAGGGGCCGTATCAAGGGCTGTCGTCAGCAAGTATCTGGTTGTATTGGAAGAATATCTTGGTGTACGCCTGCTCAATCGCACGACACGACGGTTGCATTTGACGGCTGAGGGTGAAATCTACTATCAGAGATGTAAAAAAATTCTTGAGGAGATCACGGAGACAGAGCAGAGCGTCACCCACCTGCATGCGGCACCACGTGGTCTTTTGCGGGTGAGTGCCCCGATGTCTTTCGGGATCCAGCACCTCTCCCCGGCGATTGCTGATTTTTTGCTGGAATTTCCAGGGATTGAGATGGATCTTGTGCTCAATGACCGGTATGTGGATCTGGTGGAAGAGGGGTTTGATGTGGCCGTGCGCATTGGTATCCTGGAAGATTCGACCCTGATGGCGCGCCGGTTGGCAACAGCGAAGCTGGTGTTATGCGCCAGCCCTGCCTATGTGGCACGTTGTGGCATGCCCAAGGAACCGGAAGAGTTGACACAGCATGCCTGCCTCTCGTACAGCTACACGGCCGTTCCTGCCCTCTGGCGATTTTTCCGGGGGGGTGAAGAGCGGGTTGTGCGTACCAAAGGGCCCCTGCAAGTGAATAACGGTGATGCCATGCGCATCGCTGTGCGCGCAGGCGTGGGGGTGGCTGTTTTTCCGGATTTTCTCGTTGTCGAGGATTTGCGGGCCAACACATTGATTCCGTTGTTGCCGGAGTTTGACATGCCCCCCCTCGGCATTTATGCCGTTTATCCGCCCACCCGCCATATGTCAGCCAAGGTCAGGAAGTTTGTCGATTGTTTGGTCGACAGGTTTGGCGGTGCCACCCTCTCCAACCGCAAAAGAGCGGAATCTGCCTGACAAAAGGCTTTCTCTCTTTTTAAGGCAGTCCGGCTTTGGTGACACCCGCAGAGAAGATGAGGATCACTGCCGTGCATCATGAAATGATCATAACCATTCTGCAGTTGGCCAATGAAAAAGATCGGGATAAACTGGCCCGGTACATACAATCCAGCTCTTTTGACCTGGAGGAGCAAATGCGTGTTCTCCATACGTTGCTCTACCATGGAATATTGGAGCCTGCTTTTTTATTGGCACATTGTCTTGAGGAAAAAGGTTGTAAAGATTGGTTGATCAGTATTGCGCTCTGTTTTGGTGGACTCTTTTCTTGTGATCAACCCAGGCTTGTGCGTGGCATAGCCCTGTTGCAAGAACAGACGACAGGGTTTTCATGGGAACAGCGCCAAGATATTTTTGATATTATTGACCGTGTCCTGACGCAGCGGGCCACATTCCATGCCATACCTCTGCTTGAACCTGAAATGGTTTATCTCCTGGAAATCTGCAAGGCAGGATTGCCTCTTTTCCGATCACTGTTCGATGGGACGGCCCCGGTGCCGGTGTTGACGCTGGAAAAGATGCGCGGGGAGGGGAGTGGGGTTCGCATCCCTTTTGCAGGAGAGGCCCGACCCGTTGGTCAGGGGGGGCGAAGGTCTGTTGTGCTCCATATGGCGGATACCTATATTTTGCATCGTCTTTCGGTGGCCATGCAGGCCTACGGCTGGCAGGTCGCGCACCATCCCACGGCCAATACGCCCCCCCAGGAAACCCTCGTCGAGCATTTCCGCAGAACAGAGGTCGAACTGCTTCTTCTGCGTTTGGATCAAATCGTGGCAGGAGGCGATGCGTTTTGCCAGATATTGGAGCAATTGCGCCGCGAACAACCCGCCTTGAAGATTGTTGCGCTCTCCCTGGATTCCTGGACGATCCAGCCGGAAATGGAGAGTGCTGCTCCCGGCATCGAAACCAATCCATTGGCCCAGCACTGTTTGCCACTCATCGACGGCATATGGTGCTCGGATTCCCCTCGGTTGTCCGCCTGGAAGCACCCGTTGTTTGCCGGCAAATTATTGCATGCGCCGCTGCCTCATGCCGGTCATCTGGGTCCACCCGATCCCGCGCTGCGTCCGGGTATGCATTATGTCGGGGCCATCAAACACGCACCGCAATGGCATCGATTGTTTTGGCAGGTTTCCACAAAACATCTGGGTTTGCCCGTTTCCTATCGAGAGCATCCTTTCATGGAGGCGACCGACCCACTCAGTCAAACCCGGTCTGCTCCTGCAAGCGGGATGGATTCATTGCTCCAATATGAGAGGCATAAAAAGTTTTTGCATGATGCCACGGTCGTGTTGAACCTGACCAGGAAAAAAAATCTCAAATGCATTGTCAATCACCGCAGCTTTGAAGCCCCCCTCAACGGAGCGCTGCTGGTTCAGGAATATACACCCGACATGCATACCTTTTTTATTCCTGGTGAACACTATCTGGAATTCAACTCACTGGCAGAACTCGCTGCCATTGCGCGTTTTTTGGTGGAACGCCCGGAAGAGGCGGAACAGATTCGACGCTGTGGCAGTGCGTTTGCCAGGGAACACTATAATGACAACCAATTGATCGGCTATCTGGACAAATTTTTGTGGCACTGACGCCCCGGATATTCAGATGTTGCGCCCTTGATCATGGAGCGGGCTAAACGGAGGGAATGGCACCCTTTGTCTCCGTCCTGTAGGCCGCTTGCTGGGTGGGCAACAGGGCATTGAACTGGGTTCGGCTGAACAGGGCCAAGGCACTGGCGCCCATGAGCGCAAAATCACCCGTCTCCAACCCCTTCACCTGTGTCGTGCTCAAACGCCTGATCTGAGCGGTGAGGCCCTCCTTGATCTGCGTGCTGTTCAACGCCGCAATCTGCGCCGCCGTCATACCCGCCATTTGCGTGGCCTGCAGGAGGGCAAGATTTGCAACGGTCAGACCGGCCACCTGTCCTGTGGTCAGGGCGGCGATATGGGTTTTTGTCAGCCCTCCCATTTGCACGGCGGTCAAACTCTGTAGTTGCGTCGAGCTGAGCCCACCGACCTGGAGAGCGGACAAGAGGCGGATCTGCTCCGGGCTGAAACCGGCCACCGCCGCAGTCAACATGGCAATATCCCTGGCTTCCAAGGCTTTTACCTGTGTGGTTGTCAGGGCGGCGATCTGCGCTGCGCTCAAAGCCCCTGCCTGGCTGGTGGAGAGATCCCGGATCTGCCCGGTTGTCAAGCCCCGGATTTGATCCATGGACAACGCAGCGACCCGGGTGGCCGAAAAGGCGGCCATCTGCGCCCCCGACAGTACGGCGATATCCGTGGATTCCATCCCCCCCAGTTGTTCCCCGGTCAACCCCCCAATCTGGCCGGTTGTTAAAACCTTGACCTGAGCCGTGCCCAGGGCCGCAATATCCTCCGCCCCGAAGCCCCCCAGCTGCGTGGTGGTCAATTGGGCCATCTGCGCAGCACTCAAAGCGGCAACCTGTGCCGTTGTCATCGCCGCCATCTGCATGGAGGTCAGCCCCCGTACAGCCACCCGGGTCAGATGGGCCGGGCTGATACCCGCAATCAGGGTACTGCCCAATGCGGCCACCTGCAGCGTGCTCAGGGCACTCAAGGGGGCCGTTCCCAGAGCGGTTATCTGGACACTGCTCAAACCGGAGAGTTGGGTCGTCGTCAATCGGGCCACCTGGACGGCATTCAGCCCGCCGATTTGAGTACTGCTCAGGGCCACGAGTTGCGTGGTGGTCAAAACCGCCACCTGGGCGACCGCCAGACCACCGATCTGCACCGCCGTCAAACCGCCCAACTGGGTCGCAGAGAGGCCGGCCATCTGCGTGCCGGTCAGGGCAGCCATCTGTGCTTTGGAAAGACAGGCCAACTGGTTGCCTTGCAGGGCAGCCACCTGGGTCATGCTCAAGCTGCCCATCTGTTTGCTGTTCAATCCGCCGAGTTGTGTGCTGGCCAGGGCAGCCATCTGGATACTGTTCAAACCCGATAATTGGCCGGTGGAGAGGGTGGCAAGCAGGCTGGGGGCAAGCGCGGCCAACTGGGTCGTGCTCAAGGCGTCGATCTGGTGGCTGCTCAACCCCTTGAACTGCGCCGTGGAGAGGGAGGCGATGACGGTGAAGGTCAATCCCCCCATCTGGGTCGTTGTCAGGCCAGCCAACTGCATGCTGCTCAACCCTTTCATCTGGCTGCTGCCCATAACCCCCACCTGTTCAGGGGAGAGACCCCGCATCTGGGTGGAGGTCAA
>JADGCE010000013.1:7681-12505 GCA_015229095.1 Magnetococcales bacterium
GGGTGGCAATGCTCCATACGGGACGCGCATCCCCATCATCGTTGCGGATGGTGGCAACGACTCCTGTCCCAATCGTGGCCTGGAGGGTCTCACGCCCGTTTTCGAGTGCCGAGGCATGGGAAAGGGTGAGGTTGAATGTTTTGTCCCACTCGGATTGCTGATCGGCAGCCACCTCAATCGTCACATTTTTTCGGGTTTCACCGGGGTGAAAGGTCAACGTGCCGGAGGGCAAGAGGGCACCCGCAAAGTCCTCCGCCGTTGCTGCATGGTTGCCCGAACCCGTGACGCTCCAATCGATTGTCGCAGTACGGGATAGATCGCCTGTCTTGATGACTGTAAATGTAAAGGGGGTGTTGGCCGTGTTGCCCTCGACATGATCCGCATTGGCGGTCACGACGGAAAAAGCAGCATCGTCATTATAAATGACACCCACGGCCCCGACCTCCTCTTCGCCACGGGAAGTGCCGAATCGGACCATGGCAGGGAGCGTGAAACCTGCATCTCGATAGGCCACCTTTTGCGCCATGGACATGGCATCGAACTGGGACAGGGTGAGGGTCGCCGCCTGGGCGGAGCTCAAAGAGGCAACCTGGGTAGTCGTCAAGCCGATAATCTGGATGGGTGACAAGGCTTGGATGCCTGTGGTTGACAAACCCAGAAGCTCTGTGGAGGTCATGCGCGGGATGCCTGAGCCGGTTGCGATCGTCGCATCCGATGTGTCGGTCAAGGCCACTCTGAATTGTACGTCGGGCTCAATCCTGGCATCCGCCAGAACAGGGACAATAATCTCCTTGCTGATCTCGCCGGCGGCAAAGCTCACCGTACCTGCGGGAAAGGTGCCACCCGCAAAGTCACTGGATGTGACGGCACTTTCGCCCGAACCCGCCACCCTCCATCCGGTGGTTGCCTCTGCCCAGGTATTGCCTGTTCTGCGGATGGTAAAGGAAAAAGGGGTAAAGCCATTGCCATTACCCTCCAACCGACTGGCATTCGTTGCCACAATCTCCAGCACAGGCAATGCCGTCTGTTTGGCAGTCAAGAGAGCGCGTTGCGTGGTCGAAAGCCCTCGTACCTGTGCGGTGGTCAAGGCATTGACCTGGGTGCGGTTGAAGGCATCCAACTGCACCGTGGCCAATGCGGTCATCTGGGTGCTGCTCAGGCTGCGCACTTGCGTGGTGGAGAGTGCCTCAATCTGTGGGGCAGAGAGCCCCCGGATGGCCAGGGTGGTCAGGCTCCCCAGCATGGTCGGCGATGCGCCCTCCCTCAGGGAGAGGGGCCTCAACCCGGCCACCTGGGTGCGGCTCAAAACGGCCACTTGATTCGTGGTCAACGCAGATAAATCCTCCGGTCCAAAGCCGGCCATCTGCGCAGAGGTCAAAGAGGCTATTTGCGCCGTTGTCAGGCTTTCCACCTGGGTTGTGTGGAGTGCCCCCACCTGCACGGCCGTCAAGGCGCCTATCTGGGTAACCGTCCATGCCCGAATGCCTGTTGTGGTCAGCGCACCCAGCTGGTCGCTGCTCCATCCGGCAATCTGTGTGGTGGTAAAACCGGCCAGCTGGGTTTTGCTCAAACGGGCGATATGCGCGTTGCCCAGCCCTCCCACCTGTGTCAGGGTCAAGGCGGCAATCTGTGTGCGGGTCAATGACGCCACTTGCGCATCACTCCATTGATCGCCCATCGTGATCGCCGTCGCCACCTCTATCCTGGCCTTCCCCTGCGTGTAGACCCGATAACCACCGCTGATGCCGGCATTTGTCCAGCCGGCCCCTGCATGCACCACATCCCCGGCGTTGCCCTCCACCGTCAGGGTGGTGCTGTGGTCGGAGAGTGCCAACAGATCCCGCACTGTCAGGGAGAGGGTGTTGTTGCCACTGCCCGTCAGTTGGAAGGTTTCGATGGATTGTATCCGGCCCCGCCATGCCGCCAGGTTGAGATGCATCCCGGAACCCGACAGGGCCAGGGTGTCGCGACCGCTGCCGCCGTCGACCCGTTGCAACCGCAGGTCGGCCACCGTGATGGTATCATCACCCGCACCGCCGTAGAACAGATCCGCTCCACCCCCCCCGATCATGGAATCGTTGCCACCACCGGCAACAAACCGTTCTGCCGCCGGGCTGCCTGCGTTCAGTGCGTCGGCTGCACGGGTGCCGAGAAAAGTCACAGAGCCGGTTAAATCGCCACCGAAGACGACATAGCTGGAGCCCGCACGCGCCAGGGTGTTGGGATCGGCGCGTTTCGCTCCAATGATGAGGTCGTCGAAGCCGTCGCCATTCACATCTCCTGCTGAACTGACGGATCCGCCTGAATAGTCATGTGCCGCCCCGCCATCCACCCGAAAACCGTTGCTCCCGTTGAGGGAGGAGAGGGGGATGGCGGCGGCAAAGCCAGTCGCCTTGCCGAAGACGACATAGCTGGAGCCCGCGTGGTAGAGGGCATGGGTGGGGGTGCCTCTGTCGGCCCCGACGATGAGGTCATCGAAGCCATCGCCATTGATGTCCCCCGCCGAGTCGACCGAGATACCCAGGTTGCCCCGCGCTGTCTCGCCATCGAGCCGAAAGCCGTTGCTGCCGTTGAGCGCGGAGAGGTTGATGACGGCCGCAAAGCCACTGCTTTTTCCGAAGATGACGCATGCGGAACCGGCGGCTGTGATGTCATGCGGTTCGGCGCCACTGGCTCCGACGATGAGATCATCGAAGCCATCGCCGTTGACATCCCCTGCCGAACGAACGGCGTCGCCCAGGCGATCAAACGCCGCTGCCCCGTCGAGTCGAAAACCGGTGCTGCCGTTGAGGGAGGAGAGGTTGAGGGCGGTGGCAAAGCCACGGGCCTTACCGAACACGACATAGCAGGAGCCGGCGGAGGTGATGCTGTTCGGGTCGGCACTTTTCGCCCCGATGATGAGATCGTCGAAGCCATCGCCGTTGACATCCCCTGCCGAGCTGACCGATTCGCCCGACCATGTATCCGCCGCCTCGCCATCGAGTCGAAAGCCGGTGGTGCCGTCGAGGGATGCGAGGGAGATGGCGGCCTGGAAGCCGTGGGCCCTGCCGAATACAACATAACTGGAGCCGGCGGATGAGCGGGCTCGCATGGCCCCGATGATGAGATCATCGAAGCCATCGCCGTTGACATCCCCCGCCGAGCTGACCGAGAAACCGGATGAATCACCCGCTGCTTCACCATCGAGTCGAAAGCCGGTGCTGCCATTGAGGGAGGAGAGGTTGAGGGTGGCCGCAAAACCATCGGCTTTGCCGAACACTACATGGCTTGATCCAGAGGAGGAAAGGGCGTTGGCAGCGGCCATATAAGCCCCGACGATGAGATCATCGAAGCCATCGCCATTGACATCTCCCGCCGAACGGACCGACCCTCCTGACCACGCCCCCGCAGAATCCCCATCGAGCCGAAATCCGTTGCTGCCTTGGAGGGAGGAAAGGTTGAGTGGGGTATGGAAGCCACTGGCGTTGCCAAAGAGAACATAACTGGAGCCTGCTGCCGAAAGGCCATGCGGAGCGGCAGAGGCTGCCCCGATGATAAGGTCGTCAAAGCCGTCACCATTGATATCTCCCGCCGAACTGACAGAACCACCCGACTCGTCGCCCGCTGCGACGCCATCGAGTCGAAACCCGGTATTGCCAGAGAGGGAAGAGAGGTTGATCGCGCTCGCAGGGAGCAGATGATGATAGATGGCTTGCACTTCCGGTGTGAAGACCAACCCGGTTTCAATGCGCCCTATCTGCTCCTCCAGCAACCAGTTGCCTCCCCGCTCCGCATCACCTGTTTTGTCGTTGGATGCGGCCACATCGCTTCCCGTCAGTTGACTCAGTCGCCGGATAAAGGCATCCCCCTCTGCACCTGCCGCCACCTCACAGCCATACAGCAGGATATCGGCGTCGGCTGTCAGGGCATGGGACCAGGCTTGAAGATCGGTCGCATGGATGGCAAGAGTGGCGGCAGAAAGGGAAGCGGTTCCCAGTTGCAAACGACCCGGTCCGCCATGGGAGATGATATGGAGGGCAGAGATGCCATTCCGCTTCGCCAGGGCGGCGCGGATCTGCGCCACCCCATCCCGGTCGGCATCCAGCAGGAGGATCTCGATACCGGGAGGGATGGCGCTGAGCAGGGTGCGGCAGTCGGGCACCGCCGGGTCCAGAAAGAGGATCTCCCGCCGTGCTGCCGCAGGGTCACGCACAGTACCATCATGGGTCGAAAACGTGGTATAAGTCATCGAAACCCTCCCTCGACCGTGGTGCGGACGCCTGCCGAAAAACCGGCGCGTGTCGCTCCTTCCGCGCCGCTCTCTCCGCAGGTTGTCCCAGCATGGTAGCCGCTGCAACCCGGGTCGCGCAAGCACATTCGGCTGGCACGAAAAGCGGAAAGCATGATTTTCCGTTTTACACCATCAGGAAGCAGACGCTGCTGGATGCCATCCAGCGTATTGCGGAACCTGGCGACAGGCAGGATCTGTCGAGGCCGTTGCAGTAGAGTGGGTTGACCACTACAAGGGGGGATCACCTTGATCACCACAACGGAACGGGAAGGATGGTAGGCATGATTCTGAACACGGACCATCTGCTGCGTTGTTTGCAAACCCTGGAGGCCGCCGTGGAACGCCACCAGCAGGCCGTGCCTGGGAGCATGGACCAGGAGGTGTTTCGCCATGCGATCGTCAAGGGATATGAACTCTCTCAGGAGACTTCCTTCAACCTGTTGCGCAAGGCGTTGCGGGAATATGGCCATGGAACGCGCAAACTGAACGCCCTTTTGGTCAAGGAGATCCTGCGTCTGGCCTCTACCCATGGGTTGATGACCCTGGAGGAGGTG
>JADGCE010000013.1:12605-17064 GCA_015229095.1 Magnetococcales bacterium
ACCGGAGGCGGACAGGAAGCCAGCGATCTGGATCTGGTGGTTCACGATTCCGACGCCTCCGGCAAAGGGTGGGCGACTCTCGCCACCGCCCGAGCTGCTTTCAGGGAGAGCAATCTCCCCTTTCGGGTGGATCTGTTGGCTTGGGCACAGTTGCCGCAAAGGTTCCGGGAGGAAATTGCGCGCGGATATGTGACGGTTCAGCCCCCATACGATCACTCCCCGCCGGAGGGCTGTGAACGCCTCTCCGACTCCGGCACGCCTGCCCTCTCCCTGTCGGCAGTCGGGGAGGGCCGGCATAGGCAGTCCAGCCAAACTTGAACGCGGAATCCCCCCAATGTGTCCGAACGGCCAAACACGATACGCCCATTGTAAGCGGTGACAATGTCGTTCACGATCGCCAGACCGATGCCATGGCCAGGGGTGGATGGATCGGCCCGTCCGCCCCGTTCCAGGATGTGCGCATCGTGCTCCGGGGGGGATCCGGGTCCATCATCCTCCACGGTGAGTTGTATGCCGATGGCCGTGGCAACGGTCATGCGGACTGTCGTCCTGGCCCATTTGCAGGCGTTGTCCAGCAGGTTGCCGGAGAGTTCCAGCAAATCTTCCCGATCCATCACGGCATACATTTCTGCGGGCATCTCCGTCTCGATCTGAATGGAGCGCGCCCGGTGTACCTGCTGCATCATCTGCACCAGGCTTGACAACTCTGAGTGGATATGAATGGTCGGCGCAATCGGCGTGGACCCGGCCATGCGCGCCCGCTTGAGAACCTGTCCGCTCAGTTGGTCCAGGGTTTTGATCTGGTGCTGCATCTGCTGCCGGAGCGCGGGATAGGCATCCAGATCGGATTTTTCGGTCAACTGCAGCAGCACGGTCAACGGGGTACGGATGACGTGGGCCATGTTGCCACTGGCTTCCCTGGATTTTTGCAATTGGACGGTCAGGCTTGCCAGCAATCGATTGATCTCGTCGACAAACGGCAGAATCTCCCGTGGTACCGAGGTGGTGGTGAGGCGTTGCACGATGCCTTGCTCCAGGCGGTGCATCTCCTCCCTGACCTGTTCCAACGGGCGCAACCCCCGTTTGACCATGGCCCGTTGCAGCACCAACAACACCCCCACCGCCAGCACGGCCAGGCATGCATACCAGAATTGTGTCACCCTGACCATCCGTGCGCTCAGGTTGATCTCTTCGGCGACCAGAATGGTGACGCTCTGTTCCTGTTTGTAAAAACGGTGTGTGAGAGCCAACAGGGTCTCGTTTTTGGGGCCTTGCAGCGTATGCACGGTCGCCTCATCGGAGGGGGGCACAGCCAACTCCATATCCCACAGGGAGCGGGAGCGGAATACGGTATTGCCCACCTCTATGCGATAATAATGGCCGGACCATGGCCGCCCATACATCGGGCTGATGCGTGCCGGGATCAATTGGGGTGGGCTCTCCTTGTCTGCGCCCAGTTGCAGCGCGGCAAGGAGGGTCTCGGCATCATGTCTGAGCCGTGAAGCGACATAATCGCTGTTGATGCGCTGCACGGCAACGCTCATCAGCAGCCACTGCCCCAGAAAAACGGGAATCAGGAGGGCAGAGAGGGCGACAGCCAACCGGTTTTGCAAGGAGGGGTTCATAGACGGCTCCGAAAAACATATCCCTGTCCCCGGCGGGTTTCAATCCGTTCCTGCCCCAGCAACAGGCGCAACCGCTTGATATAGACCTCCATGACGTTGCTGTCTTTATCTTCGTCATATTCATACACATGTTCCGTCAGGCGGGTTTTGGAGAGGGGTTTGTCCGGGTGCAGCATAAAATAGCGCAACAGGCGAAATTCGGTGCCGGTCAGTTTTTTGTGCTCCCCGGAGGCCAGAATGGCACACTGCTGCTCCTCATCCAGCCGCACCCCCTCGACCTGCAGCTCTCCCTGGGGCCGGTCATGGCTGCGACGGATGAGGGCGTTGAGTCGGGCGATCAATTCCTGAACATGAAACGGTTTGCCCAGATAATCATCGGCGCCGGCCTTGAAACCGTCCACCCGCTCATGCCAGGCATCCCGGGCGGTGAGAATCAGCACGGGGACATTGTTTTTTTTCGTCCGCCAGTTTTTCAATACCTCCAGACCGGGTCGTTTGGGCAGACCCAGGTCCAGCACAATGGCATCATACGGCTCTTCATCGCCCATATATTCGGCTTCGATGCCATCGGCAACCACATCCACGGCAAAGCCGGCCTTCCCCAGACTCTCCTGCACGGTGGCTGAGAGATTTTTGTCGTCTTCCACCAACAACAGACGCACGGACGGACTCCTTGCATGGCAGGTAAAAAAAATCAGCCACCGGTGGCTTTTTCAGTCTCAGTTCATATTGCCCTGGCAGACTCCCGCTCCATCTTCTCCGGTCGAGAAAGAGAGCTTCTGTGATGAACAGCAAACAAAAGGAGGTCACACCATGTTTTATGATCGTTTTACCCGCCTGCTGCACCTGCTCATAGCCACGGGCATTGTGCTGGAGCTTGTGCTCTCCCTGGTCATGGTTCACCCAAAGCCCGGTCGCCTGGGTGACACATTCTATGCACTGCATGCGACCTGGGGTCAAGTGTTGCTTGGATTGCTCGTGGTGCATTGGATCTGGCGCATCGTGGGATCCGGCCAGGTTTCTGTTGCCCTGTTGTTTCCATGGTTTTCCCTGGAGCGCTGCCAGGCCGTTGTTGCGGATATGCAACGATACATGGCCCATGCCATCCGGTTTCGCCTGCCCGACAGCAGGCAAGTCAGCCCGCTGGCCAGCGCCGTGCAGGGGCTCGGACTGTGCGTGGCCACCCTGTTGGGAATGAGCGGTGTCCTGTTGGTGCTTGGCATGGAGGCGGATGGGGCAATGCGTGGCTGGGTACACGCCGTCAAGGAGGGGCATGAGGTGTTGGGCTCTCTGCTGTGGGGCTATCTGGTGGTTCATGCCTCCATGGCGGTTTTGCACCAGTGGGCGGGAGAGGGCCGTTTGGGTGCCATGGTCAGGGTGTGGGAAAAAATGCCCCCTCCAGCCACCGCATCCCATGCCTGAGAGAAATAGGTGGCCCTGCCGTTGTGGGTGTTGCATCGGAGGGCGTGGCTGTTGACTGTTTGGTTGTACAGAAAACAATCGAGTGGAAAACCATACTGCGAAGGAGAGAAATCATGAAAAAGATAGCATTTATGTTGGGATGGATGGTCGTGCCTGTCGTTCTGGCGGATCTCCATGCGGCCACGGTGGATGACCTGTTGGCACAGTATCAGCGTGACGGTGCGGGTCCGTTTCGTGCGGAACAGGGGCAGGCATTGCTCAATCAGGTGAACGGCAGCGGCAGCGCCTCAGAAGGGAACAGTTGTGCCGCATGCCATACGACCGATCCCAGAGGGGCGGGAAAGCATGTCAAAACCGGCAAAGTGATTGAGCCTTTGGCCCCGGCGGTAAATCGTGATCGGTTGCAGGATGCGGACAAAGTGGAAAAATGGTTTGTGCGCAACTGCAAAGGCACCCTGGGCCGTGTCTGCACCTCCCAGGAGAAGGGCGATTTTCTGACTTTCTTGACAACGCTGAAATAAGGAGTAAAAACGATGAACAAGATGCAGAAAAGGGTGGGGATCGGCCTGCTTGTGCTCTCCCTCGGCGGTGGGCTTGTCCTGGGGGTGAGCGCGTCGGACCGGGAGAAAAACGAGGGCAAACCACGTGCGGATGTGGCTCCCGTACAGAACACGCTGTACAGCACAGAGTGCGGTGCCTGTCACTTTGCTTACCAACCCGGATTGCTGCCCGCCCGCTCCTGGGAAAAGCTTTTGACGGGACTGGGGGAGCATTTTGGTGAAAATGCCGAAGTTTCCCCGGCCACACTCACCGCCCTGCGGGAATATCTGACCGGGAATGCGGCGGATCGGGTGGATCATGGACGCTCCAGAAAAATCAACGCATCCATCCTGGATGGGGAAAAGCCCATACGGGTGACGGAAACCGGATATTTCCAGAAGGAGCACCGGGAACTCTCTCCGCACATGCGGGAGAAAAATTCAAAAATCGGTTCCTTGAGCCGGTGTGAGGCCTGTCATACTCAAGCAGCGCAGGGGTCTTTCCATGAACACGAAGTGCGCATGCCCGGGGAGGGCCGGTAGTCGGGTGGAATGGAGGAGATGGGCCGGTTGGTGGGCGCTTCTGTCAGGTGGCGGGGTGTTGTTCTTCGGTGCGGGTATCGTCACGGCAGGGGATACCCGCCACCTCGATCATGAGGTGGCACGTCGTTTGGTGCAATCAGGGGAAATTTTGCCCCTGGAGCGGATCATCGATCACGACCGGGTACGCGGTCGTGATCTTCTGGAGGTCGAACTGAAAAAAAAGCACGGGGTGCATATCTATGAGGTGGAGGTTGTCGATGCACGAGGAGAGGTCAAGGAATTCCGGTTTGATGCCAAGACCGGGCAGATGCTGAGTGAAAAAACGGAATA
>JADGCE010000013.1:17164-18560 GCA_015229095.1 Magnetococcales bacterium
TTGCCCTGCGTTGGCGGGGCTTCATACCAATAACGGCCATCCATCAACTCCACACACCGTTTAAAAATCGCCAACCCCAGGCCCATGCCCCCGTGGCTTCGTCTCTGCGCGGCTTCAACCTGGGTAAAACAGTCAAAAATGCTCTCCTGGGCCTCCACAGGAATGCTCGTGCCCGTATCGCTCACCTTGAACAGAATGGCGTCCGGGGTTTCTTGCATCTGGAAGCGGCTGACCTCCACGACGACAGAGCCCGCCTGGGTGAATTTGACGGCGTTGCTGATGAGCTGTCGCAACGCCTGCTTCAGACGCTGGCGGTCCCCCAGGAGCAGATCCGGCAGGTTTTCTGCCACCGAAACAGTCAACGTGATCCCTTTGGCGGTGGCGGCTTGTTGCTGCAGTGTCTGCAACTCTTGCAGCAGGGGATGCAATGAAAAAGAGGTTTTGTCAGATGGTGTTGGTGTGTGCTCCATGGAAATAAAAGCAATAATATCGTCAATCAGGGTCAACAAGGAAGCGCCCGCCTTGCTGACAATATCCAGAAAATATTTGGCCTCGGCATCCGCCAACAACGGTTCCAGCAGATCCGAAAAACCGATAATCTGATTGAGCGGGGTGCGCAGTTCATGGCTGACCACCATCAAAAACTCCTGTTTGGCCCGATTGCCCGATTCGGCGGCCGCTCTGGCCGTTTCCAACTCTTGTGTGCGCTGGGCGACCATCTGCTCCAAATGCCGGCGATGCTGACAAAGCTCCAATTGATTTTTAATGCGCAACCGAATAATGTTGACATTGAAAGGCTTGATCACATAATCCACCGCGCCCAATTGCAACCCCAGCCCCTCGGAGGTTTCATCCTCCATGGCAGTGATAAAAATGACGGGAATCTCTTTTGTGTGCAGATTGGCCTTTAAACGTCGACAGACCTCATAGCCATTCATCTCCGGCATCATGACATCCAGCAGGATCAGATCGGGAGCTTCCGCCTCCGCCAACTGCAATGCCTTGGCCCCATGGGTGGCAATGATCACGGCATAATCGGGCATCAACGCGCTTGCCAATAATTTCAGGTTGGGCGCCATGTCATCAACGACTAAAATTTTTGGTTTTTCATGTCCTGTGTGCGCGTTCATTCCGGGTTTCCTCGGCAGAGGGGACTCCCCTCCTGATAAAATTTTTATGGATTTGAAAGGTCATGCAAACCATTGCTTTGCACGTGGGCATTCTCTGTGGGCACCCCCTCACCCGCATGGCTTTCCCTGGCGGTGTTGCACACGGGCAGACGAATCAGCAGGGTGGTTCGCCCTTCCTGGGTGGCATCCAGTTGGATATCGCCTCCCAGAGTGGTGGCAATCAACCGGGCAGAATAGGTGCCCAGACCAACGCCGGCACTTTTGCC
>JADGCE010000013.1:18660-33163 GCA_015229095.1 Magnetococcales bacterium
TACAGATCATGAGAGCGATTGATCATTTCCAGCATGCGAAAACCGGAGTCCTGAATCACCAACAGGCTCTCCCTGATTTTGTCATCCGGTTGCAGCACATCGAGCAAATAAGAGGGCATGCCGATGACGGCATTCAGGGGCCCTTTCAAATCATGGCGGACCATCTGTTCCACATCGTCCCGGAGTCGGGCCGCCTCCAGCAACCTCTTGTTTTGCTGTTCAATGGTCTCTCTGGCCTGCTTTAATGCCAGATGCGTCCTGACCCGCGCCCGCACGACGGGTGCCTGGACAGGTTTGGTAATATAATCCACAGCACCCGCTGCAAAGCCCTTGATCTCATCTTCGACATCAATCTGGGCCGTTACAAAAATGACGGGAATGGAACGGGTCGCCTCGTCGGCTTTCAGACGCGCACACCCCTCGCAACCATCCATGCCTGGCATCACCACATCCAGCAGGATCAAATCCGGTCCCTCGGCGGCATAGCGCAGCATCTCATCGCAATTACCCGCGAAAACCAGGGTATACTCCTCCTTTAAAATTTCCCGCAGCAGTTTCAGATTGGTCGGTTCATCATCCACGATCAAAATTTTATGGGTGGGTTGTGTCATGATCACTCCCATCGATTGCCAATTTACGCACTATTTCAGCCAAAGTCTGTTGTGCGACACCGCATTGAATCTCTTCCACCTGCTCTGCAAACTGGCGGAGATCGGGTTCCAGCACCGTTCCTTGCCACCATTGACGCAACTCGGGCAAATGGCGTTCAGCCGTTGCAAAGTCACCATGCGCCAGGGCCTGGGTCACCTGTTGC
Source organism: Magnetococcales bacterium (assembly GCA_015229095.1). Classification (GTDB taxonomy): domain Bacteria; phylum Pseudomonadota; class Magnetococcia; order Magnetococcales; family Magnetaquicoccaceae; genus Magnetaquicoccus. The sequence continues at coordinate 19,475 of JADGCE010000013.1, forward strand.
AGCAGGGCGATTTGTGCGGGGTCGAGCGGTTCTGCCGGGGCCAAGGTGTGGGCATGGAGGGGGAGTGCATCCTCTTCTCTCTCCAGAAGCGCGCGGGCATCCACCAGGGTGGCCAGGGCCGTTTCCAACGCAGCCAGCAGACTCTCCAGATCGGCACTGCCATGGCGCAATCCCGCCTCCACCAGGGTGGCCGCCGCCGCCAGGGCACCCGCAGAGAGGGAACCGGCGGCCCCCTTCAGGGCATGCGCCAGCTTTTCTGCCTCCTGCCATGCGCCGGCACCGATGGCCGTTCGGATGGCCTGCGCGTCGTCTCCGTGTCGATTCACAAAACCGAGCAGGGATTTTCGATAGATTTCCGCATCTTTCCACTGCAATAAACCGGCCTGCACATCGACGCCAGGCAGCTCCGGAAAGAAAACCGGCGCAGACTGTTCGGTGGATGGTGGTTCCAACTCTCTCCGTTCCTGGGGGGGGCCTTCATCCTGCTCCAGGGGGAACAATCGGGTCAAAACGGCATACAGATGAGTGAAATCGATGGGTTTGGAGATATAATCATCCATCCCCGCATTCAGGCATTTGTTTCTGTCACTGGCCATGGAGTGGGCGGTCAGGGCGATGATCGGGATGCGCGTGGCGGCATCGCGTGCCGATTCCCGTGCGCGGATCATTTTGGTCGCCTCCAGACCATCCATGTTGGGCATCTGCAGATCCATCAAAATGACATCAAATTCCTCCTGTTCATGGAAAGATAGCACCTGCACCCCATCCTCTGCCACCGTCACCTGATGGCCGCGCTGCTCCAGGCGGGTGATGAGCAGGGCGCGATTGGCCTCCACATCATCGGCAATCAGAATACGGAGTGGTACACGCATGGCACCCGTCATCGAAAGGTTGCGCAACGGGCCGCGCCGCTCCCGGCACGCTGTGACACCCTCGGCCTCGGGCAACGTGATGACGAAAAAAAATGTGCTGCCCTGCCCCACGACACTCTCCACCCAGATGCCTCCCCCCATTTTTTCCACCAGCCCTTTGGCAATGGTGGTTCCCAGACCGGTTCCCCCGTATCGGCGGGTGGTGGAGTTGTCGGCCTGGGTAAAACTGTCAAAAATATGGGGTTGCCGATCCACGGGGATGCCGATGCCCGTATCCGCCACGGCAAACAACAGCCGTTCCTGCGTCTCCCGTCGGACAGTCAACGTGACCTGGCCCCGCTCGGTAAATTTGATGGCATTGCCCACCAGATTCATGAGAATTTGCGACAGGCGGACCGGATCTCCGATAAAGCAGTGCGGCAGCTCGGCCTCTACCTCCCAGGTCAATGGCAAATCCTTGGCCTGGGCCAGGATGCGCATGGGATCAATGCTATTTTCCAACAGCTGCCGCAAATCAAACACGGTGGCTTCCAGCTCCAACTTGTGGCTTTCAATTTTCGACAGGTCGAGCACATTGTTGATGAGATGGAGCAGATTTTTGGCGGAAGAGACCACTGTGCCCAAAAATTTTGCGTTGCGGGCACTTTGCTCCGTTTCCAGCACCAATTCCGTCATGCCGATAATACTGTTCATCGGGGTGCGGATCTCATGGCTGATATTGGCCAGAAAGTCGCTTTTGGCCCGGTTGGCAGCTTCCGCGATATTTTTGGCCTTTTCCAGATCGGCGGTACGGGCGTGGACCAGCTCTTCCAGATGGTCCTGGTATCTCTTCAGGGCCAGTTGATTTTTGACACGGGCCTGCACGATGGCGGGATTGAAGGGCTTGCTGATATAATCCACCGCGCCCAACGTCAACCCGGCACTTTCCGATTCCTGCTCCGCAAGCGCGGTGATAAAGATGATGGGGATGCGGGCACTTTTCGGGTTTGACTTCAGACGCCTGCACACCTCCAGGCCATCCATGCCGGGCATCTGTATGTCCAGCAAAATGAGATCCGGCGTTCGCTCGGCAACCATTTGCAGGGCAGAGGGGCCATCCATGGCAAAAAACGTGCGATATTCCGTGCTCAACACCTCGTTCAGCACCAGAATATTTGACTCCACGTCATCCACCAGCAACAGCTGATACTCTCCATCTTCCAGTTTTTCCATCAGAAACTCCCTGACAGGGTGTGCCACCAGGCACGGTTGTACAATCTGGTACGACTGGGTCAACCCTTTTCCGGGGGGGGTGCCTCCAACATGCGACCGACCAGCTGGGACGCCTCCTCAAAACGCAATCGTCCCACTTCACCCTCCAGTTGCGCGGCTGCATCCACCATGCCTGCTGCTCTCAGGCCGGGCAGCAGCGCTTCCAACTGCTTGGTCGCCCTCAGATCCTTGTTCTCCAACAGGGTACGCAGGGCTTGCAAGCCCTCTCTATCCAGTGGCGTTGCCGAGAGGGGGGTGGAGACGGGCGGTTCCGGTGATTCCGGGTGGTTGCTCATTGTGAGCACGGTTGTTATCTGTGCCAGAACCCTCTCCAGTGCCGTGCCACAGAGGGAGAACGAGGTTGCCACATCGGCGGCGGGCGTTGGCGATTGCAGCGACTGTTCCAGGGCGGCGGCGGCGTGTTGCAACGCCTCCGCCCCCAGGTTGCCCGCCACCCCCTTGAGGGCATGGATTTTTTGTGCCGCTTCTGCAAAGGCTTGGCGTTGCAACAAAACCTCCAGCTGCAACCGGGTCTCCCGATGATCTTCTCGGAAATTTTTCAATAATTTCAGATAGAGACGGGCGTTATTGTTGACTCGCGCCAGACCGGTTGCCACGCTCCAGCCGGGAAATGCTTCGGCATCCAGCTCCGTCCATCGGGCAAATAACCGGGTGTTGGGCTCCACCGCGTCCGCCGGGGGCGCGGGTGGCGTTTCCAGAGGGAGATCTGCCTGTGCCTTGCGGGGCACATGGCGTTCCAGGACGGCAAACAGGTGGGCGACATCGATCGGTTTGACCACATGGTCCACCATGCCAATCGCCGCGCACATCTCGATATCCTGCTTCATGGCATTGGCGGTCATGGCAATGATGGGGGTCGCCAGGGTGGGGGCACGGGCCAGGATGGTGCGTGTGGCAGTATAGCCATCCATCAACGGCATCTGGATATCCATCAGGATGGCATCGTAGGGAGAGAGGTCGCTGTCCAAAACCTTCGCCACCGCTTCCAGGCCATTGACAACCACATCCACCTGAATATGGGCCTCCTGCAGGATTTCCAGGGCAATTTGTTGGTTGATTTCATTGTCCTCTGCCACCAGAATGCGCGCGCCCCGGAAGCGATAGGGGTCGGGGGTATAGATTTTTTGCCTGCCGACCCTGCCGGATCGGGCCCCATGCCCACCCACCATGGCCTGCTGGATGGAGTTCAATAATTGTGAGGAGGTGACCGGTTTGCTCAAAAAACTGTCGACATATCCCTGCTCCACCTGTTCCCGCATCTCCTCCTGACCATAGGCCGAGACCATGATGCAGGCGGCAGGGGGGGTAATTTCCGGATCCTGGTGCAGCTGTCGGATGGTTTCCAGGCCGTCCAACTCCGGCATTTTCCAATCGATGCACAGGATATCGAAGGCATCGTGTTGCTGACTGGCCTGGGCCATCACTTGCAGGGCCTCCTTGCCAGAGGAGGCAGACTCTACCCGAAACGCCATGCTTTCCATATAGTGACGCATCACGATCAAGGCGGTCTTGTTGTCATCTACCAGCAACACCTTTTTGCCTTTGCAGTCCACGATGGGCAGCGGGGAGGCGGAGCGCTCGGCGTTGGCGCGACGGAACCGGGCGGTAAAACGAAACACGGAGCCCTGCCCCCACTGGCTCTCGACCCAGATGGTGCCGCCCATCTGTTCCACCAAATGCCGACAGATGGCCAGTCCCAAACCGGTCCCCCCATACTGGCGGGAAGTGGAGCTGTCTGCCTGCTGAAAGGGCCGAAACAAGAGCTGTTGCTGTTCCGGGGTCAGCCCGATGCCGCTGTCACGGACGGAAAACAGCAATGTGCAGCTCTCTGCATCGGCGGCCTGTTGTTCGATGGAGAGGAGTATCTCTCCCTGTGCGGTAAACTTGACGGCATTGGTGGCCAGGTTGAGAAGAATTTGCCCCAGGCGCAGGGGATCCCCCAGCAGGAGGTGCGGCACATCCGCGTGTCTGTCAAACAGCAGTTCCAACCCCTTTTCCTCGGTGCGGGCTGTGATCACATTGGCCAGTTGTTCCAACACACTGTCCAGATCCATCTCCACCTCTTCCAGGGTGAGCTTGCCCGCCTCGATCTTGGAAAAATCCAGAATATCGTTGAGAATACCCAACAATCCATGGGAGGAGGCATTGATCTTGGCAAGATAGTCATACTGCTTGTTGGTCAATGGGGTTTTGCTCAACAGATGACCCAGGCCGAGAATGGCATTCATCGGCGTGCGGATCTCATGGCTCATGTTGGCCAAAAAATCGGATTTGGCGCGGTTGGCTGCCGCCGCGATCGCTTCGGATTGACGCAACTCTGCCATCAAATCTTCCTGGGTCTGTTGTTTTTCATGAAGACCAGCCGCCATCCAGTTGAAATGGTTGGCCAGTTCAATCAACTCCTTCCAGCCGCTGACAGCAGAGGGGGGAACTCGATAGGCCGGACCACCGCTGGTCGTGGAAAGAGAGGCAAAACGGGTCACATGTCCCGTCAGACGACGGATGCCGCTGGAAATGGAAAAGGTTGCCAGAAGGGAGACCAGCATGAAGGCCAAGGTCATGCCCAGGCTGAACTGACTGAAACGCCAGACCAACGCCCCTATTAAATTTTCCTGCGCATCCTGGGCGACAGCCGACGCGAACGATACCAGCAATTCGGAAGTGCCGTCATCGAAAAAATTTTTTTCAACCAGATGAAACTGGCTCCTGAGCGCTTCCACAGTCATGCCACGGGCCACACGATCCGGATCGGTGCTGGCCAACACACGTTGTGTGGCGTTGTCCCACAGCAGTGCCACAAAGTCATTACCGGAAACAGAGATCCCCTCCTTCATGAACATGTCGTCCAGAGGGGTGACGGTCAGCAGGGTGGCCAGCAGTCGATTTGTGTTGTCACGCACCTCTTTGGCCACAATGAGTGCGGCCTGGTTGTCCAGCAAAGACATCCGTCCATCCAGATAGCGCCCCAGGGATGGTTGTGAGAAGAGTGTGGAAAAGTCGGTGTGGAGGGTGCTGGAATGGCTGTTGTTGTACATTTCCTGGGGATGGCCATCCCCATCCACCAGCAGCACAAAGGAGGGTTGCACCGTGATGCGCAGGAGCGAGGCGGGTGGCATCCATGGGGGCAGCCGTCGGTGGACCCGCATGCTTTTGGGGGCTGCGCCGAAGGGGTGGGCGGCGAGATGGCGGTGCAGATTCATGTGGGCCGCGTAGATGGCCGTGGAGTTGACCAGCGCCTGCACCCGTTGGTCAAACGCCTGCCGATGCAGCTTGCCCTGTTCTGCCAGTTCTCCGGTCAGATGGCCTGCAAAGTAGCTCTCCAGAAAGCGGGTCTGATACCAAAAAATGATCCCAAAGGCAAGCGTGCCGACCACCAGATTGATCAGCATCATTTTCCAGAAAATGGTCAGCCGTGGAAAAAAATAGCGCCCAAACAGATCTGCCAACATGGGAAAGACATTCCTCTCAATCCATCATGAAACCGACCACCCCGCTCCGGAGGCGTCACCGCCCCCGGAGCATCGCAACCACCGTGGTTCACCCCTTTTCCGGTGTCTTCAATGGTGGCTGTGCCCCCCGGCCTGCCCGTCACCAGCGATTGTTTCCGGCAGTTTTGCACCGGGTTCACCCACCACCTCGTCACCATAAAACAGCCATCCGTTTTGCCGCAGTTGGGAGACCGGCACAAAACCGTGCTGGGGTCCCAGGGCCTCGACCTCTTTCAGCATAAAGGCCACCAGTTCATCCACATGGGGATTGCGCAGCGCCTTGTCTTCCCAGATGGCCAGTTCAAAGGTTCGGTACAGGGGATAGCGCAGGGTGGCAATGGCCGCCAGGTCGTGGGGATCCGCCCCCTCCAAACGCAACAGCTTGGGTGCCTTGTCTGTGGTATAGTGGGCGATATTGGTCAGGGTTTCATAACCGATGGCACCGGGGTTGGCCATCACCTCCGTGACGACATCGGGGATATTGGCCACCGACTTCATCCTCGGTGAATACATGTTTTCGTTGTCCAACAAAAGCCGCCAATGTCCGGGGCGCGCCTTGCAATGCAGTCGACCCACCACATGCAACGGCATGTCAGCCGCCGCTTCCAATCCTGTGACCTCCGACCAGCGGGCATACTCCCCCTGATAGATCTTGCGCAACTGCTCCACGGTGATCGTTTGCACCGGATTGTCGGGATGGACCAGAAAGACTTTGGAGGCAATGCCCAACGTATAAAATTTCAGCCCCGGCAGACGCGCCGCCGTGTCCGGAGCGCAGCAAAACCCTGCCAGATCAGCACTTTTTTTCGACATAAAACCGTCCGAGATGCCGCAGGTGCCCTCCTGGTTGACAATACGAATCCCTTTTTTCTTGCCATACTCGGCAATCTGTTTTCCCAGCATCAAAAAAATCTGCTGATCCAGGGTGATGGTGATATCTGCCTTCTCCTGTTTTGCACTGGCATCATATTCGATGGGACGTTTTTGCCACTCCTCCGGCATGCTCGCCTGTTTTCTGGGGTCCGAAAAGGCCGGTCCGCGCAGCATCTCCTCTCCCTGTACCAGCGCAGGCCAGCTCATCAAGAGCAGACCAGAGACCAGCATTCCCCGAAGGGGTTTGGTAAAAAACAGAGTGTTACCAATCTTTTCCATCTGTGTTCTCCTGTACGGGTTGACATCGATCGGGAATCCATACGAGCATTTTATATTTTGTTTGCCGTGTTCACGGGTTGGGCTTCTCCTGGGATTGCCGCACATGTGCGGCAATGGCGGCCAGATGCTGGCACGCGGCGTCAAAGGCAAACTGATCCACCGCCCGTTCCAGTCTGGACAACTCTTGTTGCCATGGGCTGCCGGAGAGCAGACGCCGCAGGGGTTCCAGACTCTCCGTCGCTTCCAGACTGCCCTTCTGCAGCCAATGGGTCATGGTTGCCACATGGCGGGCCACGGCCTCCCGGTCCCCATCCCATGCTGTCGACTCTGTCGTGTGCTCCAGCGGACCGGCAGCGGTTTCCTGATCCAACAGGGTGGTCACCGACTGCAACACCTCCACCATGGCCTGCTCGAACAGCTCCAGCAGTCTCGGCCACTCGTCCCGGTGCGCGTGGGCAATGGCCAGTTCCAGATCATGGGCGGCGGCGTACAATCGCCGTGCGCCCAGATTGCCGGCCATGCCCTTGATGGAGTGGGCATGGAGTCGAGCGGAATCGGCATCCTCCGTCACAAACAGGGCTGCGCGTATCTTCTCTGTATCCTGCTGGTGGTCGCGCGCAAAATCACGCCACATCTCTTTGTAGAATGCAACCGTGGCACCCAATGCGGCCAGCGCGGCCTGTACCTGGATGCCAGGCAGATCTTCCAAACCCTTTTGGGTATCTTCACGTTCGGCGGCTTGTGTCAGCAGGGCGCTGACGTTCACCGGATTGCCCTGGGGCTTGATCCACCGGATAAGGAGTCGGAACAACTGCTGCAAATCGATGGGTTTGGCCATATAATCGCTCATGCCGGCGGCCAGGCAGTTTTCCCGGTCGCCCACCAGGGCGTGGGCCGTCATGGCAATAATCGGCAAGGTTTGGAAGGACTCCATGGCACGCAGTTGACGGGTGGCCTGGTAACCATCCAGCACGGGCATCTGCACATCCATAAAAACCAGATCAAACGATTGGTTCAGCAACAGATGGATGGCCTCCTGGCCGTTGTTGACCACAGTGACGGTAAGTCCTAAATTTTCCAGCATCTCCCGCGCCACCCGCTGATTGATCGGGTTGTCTTCCGCCAGCAGGACGGTGGCGCCGCCCACGTGGCGAATCACGGCGGTTTTGTCTATTCCATGCAAGCGGGTATCATAAACCTTGGTGCTGGTTTTTTCGAAAACGTCCAGGATGGTATCCAGCAACAGAGAGGGAGTCATCGGCTTGATCAGACAGGCACCCACCCCCGCCCGTCTGGCCTGTTGCATGATCTCCTCTTTCCCAAAAGCCGTCATCATGATGATTTTTATCGGTCGGGCAGCGGCGGTTGTCCCGGTCGTCGCCCCATTCAACAGAGGCTCCGCCAGAATCCGTTGCGCCGTTTCGAGGCCATTCATATCCGGCATGCGCCAATCCAGCAATACCAGGGCATAGGGGGTGCCTTGCCGGACCGCAGCGAGCAGGGTATCCAACCCCTGTTGGCCGGACTCCACGGCAGAGGCCAGCATACCCATCTGGTTCAGCATCTCGGAGGTCACCACCCGGGCATCCAGATTGTCATCCACCACCAGGGTTCTGGTGCCGTGCAGATCGTCCGGGAGGAGGGGACGATAGGGGGTGGTTTGCCGGTTGCGCCCCAGCATGACGGTAAAATAAAAGGTGCTGCCCACTTGGGGGGTACTGGCGATCCAGATCTCTCCACCCATCATCTCCACCAGCCGTTTGCAAATGGTCAGTCCCAACCCCGTGCCACCAAACTGGCGGGTGATACTGCTGTCCGCCTGCACAAACGGCGAGAAGAGCAGGGCAATTTGCTCTTCACTGATACCGATCCCGGTATCCTTGACGGCAAACTCCAGGCGCACCCGCTCCTCGGTCTCTTCCACCAAAACCGCCTTGATCTGGATTCCCCCCTCCTGGGTAAATTTGATGGCATTGCTGACCAGATTGACCAGGATCTGCTGCAGGCGCAGGCGGTCTCCCACCAGCATACCGATGGACTGGGGGGGGGCGGAGATCACCAGTTCCAGATCCTTGTCGATCGCCATTTGCCGGAACAGGTTGATCGCATCCGCCAGGACATCGCCCAGATAAAAATCCACCGATTCCATCAGCAATTTGCCCGATTCGATCTTGGAATAGTCCAGAATATCGTTGATCACCCGCAGCAGGATATGGGAGGAGGATTTGGCATGGGAGAGAAATTCCCGTACCCTGTCATGGGAGTCGCTGCCCAGGGCCAGATCAATCATGCCCAGCACACCGTTCATCGGGGTACGGATTTCATGGCTCATATTGGCCAAAAAGAGATCTTTGGCGCGAAATGCGCTCTCCGCCGTGGACAACGCCGCATTCAGGGAGATGCGCAGCTGCTTGGCGCTGGTGATATCCCGCAAAAAGGCGGTATACAACGGCTGGCCATGGGCCCGGACCAGGGAGACCGTCACCTCCAGATCCACCATCTTGCCGTCGGCCCGCAGCCCGTCCACGCTCATGCGGCGACCGACCGGGGAGCCCCCCTCGATGGAGAGCCGCTGGTTGGCGTGGGCCAGTGCCTGACGATACGGCGACCGCCATTCCGGGGGAATGATAAACTCCGCCAAATCCTGACCGATGAGTTGCTCCCGGCTGTACCCGAACAGGGCGGATGCCGCCGGATTGAACTCGACCACTTTGCCCTGCGCGTCCATCATGATAAAGGCATCCAGGGAGGAGGCAAAAACGGTCCACAGCAGCTCTTCCCGCTCCCTGGCGGCATCGTGTGCGTTGCTCAACGCCAGGGTGCGGGCCTTGACCAGCTCCTCCAGCCGGTCACGATGCCGTTTCAGTTCCAGCTGGTTTTTGACCCGCAGCTGCACCACCGCCGGGGAGACGGGTTTGGTGATATAATCCACCGCACCGGCCTCCAACCCGATGGTCTCATCCATCTCTCCGCTCATGGCAGTGACAAATATGACGGGTATCTCTTGCAGGTCCGGGTCTGCCTTGATGCGGGCACACACCTCCCGTCCATCCATCTCTGGCATCATGACATCCAACAGGATCAAGTCGGGGCGTTGCGCGCGGGCAATTTCCAAAGCATCGACACCACGGGTTGCAAAGAGAACCCGGTAATCATCCTGGAGAATTTCGTTCAACACTTCGATGTTGACCGGTTCATCATCCACAATCAGAACAACCTGGGTTTGCGGGGGAAGGGGCATCTCAGGGTGCCTCCCCAGCCAGCCCCAACCGCTCTGTCAGGCTTTCCAGAATGTGCAAGGCCTGGGTAAAATCGAGGGTGTGCATCGCTTCCTCCAATGGATCCAGAATCGGCTGCAAGTCCGCATCCCGTAGCATCTCCCGCAGCGGCTCCATCGATTGCCTGGCCCGCAGATCACGGGCCTGCAACATCTCCCGCAGGGCCAGCAGCAGCGGGGCGGCCTGTGTCAGATCGGCAACAGGGCCACTCGCATGGTCGGTTTTTCTCTGCTCCACCCGCAGCAGCGGGCGCAACAGCTCGACCGATTGCAAGAACGGCAGCAGGGTTTTTTCACAGTGTTCCAGGCAGAGTGCCACCGTCGGATTCTCCTCCCCCTGGCGAACGGCTTTTTCCAGCGCAAGCAAGGCGTTGTACAGGTCGGTGGCCGCTATGTTGCCGGACGCCCCTTTCAACGCATGGATCTGTTTGGCCGCCGCATCCCGGTCACCCTGGGCCCATTGTTCCCGTATCTGCGCCATCTCTTCCTGGATGGATTCCCCCACCTGGACCACCAGCCTGGCCAACAGTCGCTGATTGCCTTTGACCCTCCCCAGGGCCACTTCCGTCTGAATACCCGGCAATACCGAGGGTAGCCATATATCCGGCGCCGTTGCAACAACGGGCTGTTCCGGGTCCGGGGGAAGATCCGCTGCCTCGACCGGCGGAATCCACTGCAGCAGCGTTGCATACAGTTTTTCCAGATCAATGGGCTTGGTGAGATAATCATTCATGCCGGCTGCCAAGGCTTTTTCCCGCTCACCGACCGTGGCATCCGCAGTCATGGCAATGATGGGAATCGTGTGGTATCGGGGGTTGGCGCGCAGGGCGGCGGTGGCCTGATAGCCATTCAGCTCCGGCATCTGGATATCCATGAAGATCGCCGCGAAGGGGGCTTTCTGCTGGACCCGCTCCACGGCCTGGCGACCATGGTCGGCCACCGTCACCCGCAACCCCAGATCTTCGAGAATTTCACGGGCCACCTGCTGGTTGACGGCATTATCCTCCACCAGCAAAACCCGCGCTCCCCGCAGGCGCTTCCGGAGCGTTTCCTCCCAGGCGGCAATCTCATGGAACGGCGGCATGGCGGGCTCCCTCTCTCTCCGGCATACCTCCAGGATGGTGTTGAGCAGGGCAGAGGGTGACAGGGGCTTGTGGAGCAGCGCCTCCACCACCTGGGGTTCCGATGGCATCCCCACCTCTTCCCGACTGAACGCCGTGATCAGGATGATCGTCGGTGGTTTGTGGGGCAGATCCTGCTGTTTGATCCGTGTGGCGGTCTCCAGGCCATTCATGCCCGGCATGTGCCAATCCAGCAGAATCAGTCCATAGGGTTGCTCCTGTGCCAATGCGGCACGCCGCAGCTCTTCCAATGTCTCCTCACCGGAGGTTGCCACGGTCACGGACATGCCAGGGAAAAATTCTGCCAACCATTCCTGAATAACGTGCCGGGCCGCAGCGTTGTCATCCACCACCAGGGTACGCAACTGCTCCAGAACCGGCAGAGCGGTCATTCCGGTGATCGGATCGATCACCCGACCAAAACAGGCGGTAAAGGTGAAGAGACTGCCTTGGCCGGGGGTGCTCTCGACCTCTATTGTACCTTGCATCATGCCGACCAACCGCTCACAGATGGCCAATCCCAAACCGCTGCCGCCATACTGGCGGGCGATGGAATGATCCGCCTGCCCGAAGGCCTGGAACAACCGACCGATTTGTTCTGCGGTCATGCCGATCCCCTGGTCCCGTACCGAAAAGTGCAACCAGACGGAGTGCACGTCGGAAGAACCCGCCTTGACGCTGATAACGATCTCTCCCTGCGCCGTAAATTTGATCGCGTTGGCAACCAGATTGATCAATACCTGACTCAACCGCAACGGATCCCCCAACAGCGCATCCGGGATCTCCGGATCTGTTACTGTCAGTAATTGCAGCCCTTTTTCCTGGACTTTGCCGGCCATCAAATCGGTGACCTGGCCCAGAATGCGCGCCAGACTGAATTCCACCGTTTCCAATTGCAGCTTGTTGGCCTCTATTTTGGAAAAATCCAGAATATCGTTCAAAATCCCCAGCAGAGTATGCGACGAAAATTGTATTTTTTCCATATAATCTTTCTGTTTTTCCGTCAGGCAGGTCTTCATCAGCAGGTGTCCCAGGCCGATGATGGCGTTCATGGGGGTGCGGATTTCATGGCTCATGTGGGCCAAAAACTCCCCCTTGGCCCGGTTTGCCTCTTCCGCATCCTGTCGGGCCTGCAGCAGCTCACTCTCCACCTGTTTGCGGACCATCAGACCCGCCAGGGTATCGGCCACCGTGGTCAAAAAAGCCTCTTCTTCCGGATTTCTGAGATGGCTGGCGGGAATATAGAGGTTGAGCACCCCCAGCAGCGTCTCCTGGGAGAGGATGGGAATGCAATAGTGACCATGGTCGGCAATGCCGGGAAAGCGTATAGAATGGTCGTCGTTCAGGTGATTGACAAAAACCGTTGTCCGGCTTTGGGCTGCCTGGCCGCACAGACATTGGCCCATGGGCAGGAGGGCGCACCGCTCCAGCAGGTGTGCCGACAACCCCCGCTGTACGACCATTTTCAGGCATTGATTGGCCGGATCCATCCGAAAGATGGAACCCTTGGCCTGAATGGCAATCCAGGAAACCTCCAGGATTCTGTCCAGGGCATACTGCAGTTGCTCGTCGATGGAACAAGGCTCCAAAGCGGTACGCAACAGGGTACTGAGGGTGATGCGGGCCTGGTAGTCCCGCTCTTTTTTTTCTGCGGCCTTGCGTTGTCTGCAATCCTGCACCACGGCGATGTGGGACCAACTGGCCGGGGAGCCTGGCAGCACACCCGGGTGTGCCGCACTGACCGTCACCTCCATGGGAAAACGGCTGCCATCCTGGCGCACCCCTGTCATTTCCAGCACGCGCACCGGCGGGGAACAACCCTTTTTCTCGTGTTGTCCCGGCAAAAAGGGTTCCACCCTCTCCTGGTCGGTCAGTTGGAGAATATCGGTGTGGTACAACGTCTCGGTCGGATAACCAAACAGCCGTTCCGTGGCGGCATTGAAGGCTTGGATGCTCCCCCCGCTGTCGTAGGCGATGATGGGATCATGCACCCCATCCATCAAGGCCTGCACATGCGCACGCTCCTCGATAATGGCCTGCACCTGTTGTTTGACCCCCCGGGTAATGCGTATGGCAAACATCCACACTACCAGCACCAGCAGGCCGCCCAACAGGAGGCTGATGGAGAGCAGGAGGGTGGTCTCTTCTGTCGTCCTGGCCTGTTCCTGATGAATTTCGGCAATCTCCCACCCCAATCCCAGCAGGGCCAGGATCACAACAGTCAACGTTGTGCCCAATAAACCATTCAACGCGCCCAGGATATGGTGCACCTCCTGGGATCGGTGTACCGGGCTCACGGAAGCACTCTGCGGTTGGCGGGGGTCAAACGATGTGCCAGTTCCTGGCATGAAAGCGTGCATCGGGGGTATTCAGACGTCATGCGTTGAGCCCTCCCTCTGACCCCGGGTGAAAGATCTTCCTGCGGCCCGCAACTGGCAAAAGAGGCCGCAAGAATCGATCCGGGGATTGAAAGTCGCCTCTTTGGGCGACGGTTGCGCGACCGCAGC
>JADGCE010000132.1 GCA_015229095.1 Magnetococcales bacterium
GGGGTCCAGGGGCAAAGCCCCCGGCAGAGATCAATGGGTAACCGCCGGGGCCTCCTCCGCAACGGGCAGCAGGGCATCCAGAAGCGGCGGCTCCATGGGCAGCTCTTCCGCCACCGGCAGGGAGCGCAACGGCTGGGTCAACGCCAGACGCAACACCTCGTCCAGATGGTTGACCGGATGAACCTCCAAATCCTTGAGAATGCTCTGGGGAACCTCCTTCAGATCCTTGACGTTTTCGCTGGGAATCAAAACATGCTTGACCCCGGAACGGTGGGCGGCCAGCAGCTTTTCCTTCAGGCCGCCGATCACCAACACCCGCCCCCGCAAGGTGATCTCGCCGGTCATGGCCACATCGCGCCGCACCGGAATGCCCAGCAAGGCACTCACCAGGGTGACACACATGGCGATACCAGCCGATGGGCCATCCTTGGGGGTGGCCCCCTCCGGGACGTGAATATGAATATCATGCTTCTGGAAAAATTCCTCCTCCAGCAACCCCCACTCTTTGGCCCGGGAGCGGACATAGGTCATGGCGGCCTGGGCCGACTCCTGCATGACATCCCCCAGCTTGCCGGTGATCATGAGTTTGCCCTTGCCATCGATCAGGGTGCCCTCGATGGTGAGAATTTCTCCCCCCACCTCGGTCCAGGCCAGGCCGGTGGTCACCCCGATCAGATCGGTATCCTCCGTCAAGCCGAAACGATGCCGCCGCACCCCCAGATATTTGTGCACCCCCTTGCCACCCACCACCACCCGGCCACGGGCCTTGCCGGAAAGGATGGCGCGGGCGGTCTTCCGGCAGAGGCTGGCAATCTCCCGATCCAGATTGCGCACCCCCGCCTCACGGGTATAAAAGCGAATAATCTCCACCAGCCCCTGGTCCGACAGCTGAAACTCCGCCTTCTCCAGGCCATGGGCCTCCATCTGGCGGGGAATCAAATAGTCGTGGGCAATCCGTATCTTTTCCTGCTCCGTATAACCGGCCAGACGGATCACCTCCATGCGGTCCAACAAGGGCCGGGGAATGTTCAAGCTGTTGGCCGTGGTGATAAACATCACCTTGGAGAGATCATAATCCACCTCCAGATAATGATCATTGAAGGCAACATTCTGCTCCGGATCCAACACCTCCAACAGGGCCGAGGAGGGATCCCCCCGGAAATCGGAACCGACCTTGTCGATCTCATCCAGCAAAAACAGCGGATTGTTGCTCCCCGCCTTTTTCATGGATTGGATAATCTTGCCCGGCAGCGAGCCGATATAGGTGCGCCGATGGCCACGGATCTCCGCCTCATCCCGGATGCCGCCCAGGGAGATGCGCACATAATCCCGCCCCGCAGCCCGGGCGATGGATTTGGCCAGGGAGGTTTTCCCCACCCCGGGGGGGCCGACCAGGCAAAGGATCGGTCCCTTCACCTTCTGCACCTTTTGCTGGACCGCCAACTGCTCGACAATGCGCTCCTTGACCTTGTCCAACCCCCAGTGATCCTCCGCCAGAATGGCCTCCGCACGGGCCAGATCATGACCCATTTCGGTATATTGACCCCAGGGCAGGCTCACCAGCCAATCGATATAGTTGCGCACCACCGTGGCCTCGGCGGACATGGGCGCCATCTGCCGCAGCTTTTTCAGCTCGGAGGTGGCCTTTTTGTGGGCCTCTTCGGAGAGTTTGACGGCCTCGATGCGTTCGGCCAGCTCGGCCAGCTCCTCTTTTTCATCCCCCCGCTCGCCCCCCAACTCTTTCTGGATGGCCTTCATCTGTTCGTTCAGATAATAATCCCGGTGGCTCTTTTCCATCTGCCGTTTGACCCGGCCCCGCACCCGTTTTTCCACCTGGAACACATCCAGCTCCTGCTCCATGGCCAACAACAGCCGCTCCAACCGCTCCAACACCGAAGGCATCTCCAGCATTGTCTGCCGATCCACCACCTTCATGGCCACGTGGGGGGCAACCAGATCCGCCAACAACTCCGGCTCTTCGGTCGTCTGCAAGGTGGAGAGAACATCCGGGCCGATGCGTTTGTTGATCTTGGAATAGGCATCAAACTGACGGACGATGGTGCGCATCAAGGCCAGGGCCTCGGTGGGGTCGCACGCCTCCTCCTCCATGGGGGAGGCCTCCACGATAAAACAGGGGTCGGTCTGCACATAGCGATGGATGCGCAACCGTCGCCCCCCCTCCACCAACACCTTGACCGTGCTGTCGGGCAGCTTCAACACCTGCAAAATGGTGCCTTCGACCCCCACACTGCTGAGATCCCCTTCCGTGGGGTCGTCGGTGGAGGCCTCTTTCTGGGTCACCAGCAGGATGCGCCGCTGTTCCGACTGGCCGGAGATGGCCTCCAGGGCGCGGATGGAACGCTGCCGCCCCACAAACAGGGGGACAATCATATGAGGAAACACCACGATATCCCGCAACGGCAACAGCGGAATGCGCAGGGGGTGTGTCGCGTTGTGTATGGCCATGCCAGAATCCTTGTGGGCTGAGACGATTAGGGAGAAGCACCCCCCCTGACACCAGGGGGGCGGCCTTCATCCATGGGCTTCCAGCGGCAGATCTTCGTAAATCAGCAAGGGTGCGCCATCGCTGTCGATGCTCTCCTTGTTGATCACCACCTCACGCACGGTGGGCTGAGAGGGAATGTCATACATGACATCCAGCAAGACGTTTTCCAGAATGGCGCGCAACCCCCGCGCGCCGATTTTGCGCTTGATGGCCTTGGTGGCCACCGCGCGCACGGCCTCTTCCGTAAAAGTGAGGCTCACATCCTCCAGTTCAAAAAGCCGCTGATACTGTTTCAGCAGGGCATTCTTGGGCTCCCGCAGAATGCGCACCAGGGAATCCTCATCCAGCTCCTCCAGGGTGGCCACCACGGGCAGACGTCCCACAAACTCAGGGATCAGGCCAAACTGCAGCAGATCTTCCGGTTCCAGCAGGGAGAGCAGCTCGTTGAGCCGATCCTTGTCCGAAGATTTTTTGATTGCCGAGGAAAAACCAATCCCCTGATGTTTGTTGGAACGGCGCTCGATCACCTTTTCCAGGCCGTTGAAGGCGCCGCCGCAGATGACCAGAATGTTGGTGGTATCCACCTGCAGATATTCCTGCTGGGGATGTTTGCGCCCCCCCTGGGGCGGCACGTTGGCGATGGTGCCCTCGATAATTTTCAGCAAGGCCTGCTGCACCCCCTCGCCGGAGACATCCCGGGTGATGGAGGGATTGTCCGACTTGCGGGCAATCTTGTCGATCTCGTCGATAAAGACGATGCCCCGCTGGGCCCTCTCCACATCGTTGTCGGCGGCCTGCAGCAGGCGCAACAGAATGTTCTCCACATCCTCGCCCACATAACCGGCCTCGGTGAGGGTGGTGGCATCGGCGATGGTGAAGGGCACATCCAGAATGCGCGCCAGGGTTTGCGCCAGCAACGTTTTTCCGGAACCGGTGGGACCGATCAGCAAAATGTTGCTCTTGGCAATCTCCACCCCTCCATCCAGACTGTTTTCGGCGGTCAACCGCTTGTAATGGTTGTAGACGGCGACAGACAAAACCTTTTTGGCCCGATCCTGGGCGATGACATATTCATCCAGAATGCCTTTGATCTCCATGGGGGTGGGGACGCCACCCTGCTTGCGCCCGCCCTTCTCTTCCCGCTCCTCTTTGATGATATCCCGGCAGAGTTCAATGCATTCGTTACAGATAAAAACCGAGGGGCCCGCAATCAATTTCTTGACTTCGTGCTGATTTTTCCCGCAAAACGAGCAGTGCAACACACCCGTTCCCGTCACTTTTTTTGCCATTTCCTGCAGCTCCCAATCAGTGACCCGCCACATCCTCTGTGCTGTCTGCGGCGCGCTTGGTGATCACCCGATCCACCAACCCATAGGCGCAAGCCTCTTCTGCGGAAAGAAAAAAATCCCGCTCCGTATCCCGGGAGATGCGCCGCATCCCCTGGCCGGTATGGTGAGAGAGGATGGCGTTGAGACGGTCCCGCATGCGGGAGATCTCCCGCGCCTGGATCTGGATCTCCGTGGATTGGCCATGCACCCCCCCCAGAGGTTGATGAATCATCACCCGGGAGTTGGGCAACAACAACCGTTTATCCTTGGCGCCGGCCGCCAGCAGAACGGCCCCCATGCTGGAGGCCTGACCGACACAGAGGGTGCTGACATCGGGGCGGACAAACTGCATGGTGTCATAGATGGCCAAACCGGAGGTGACATGCCCCCCCGGTGAGTTGATATAAAGATGGATATCCTTTTCGGGATTTTCCGACTCCAGAAACAAAAGCTGGGCGATGACGGCGTTGGCCACATGGTCATCGATGGGGCCCACCAAAAAGATCACCCGCTCTTTGAGCAACCTGGAATAGATATCATACGCCCGCTCACCGCGGTTGGTGGTCTCCACCACTGTTGGGACAATGTTCATCATGCGGTACACCTTCTACCTCTTTTTGTGTTGTCTGCGATGGTGCGAACACCAAATCCAAGCACGAATCATGCCAAAAACACCAGGTGCCCGCTCTTATGCCGCACCGCAGGCGCACTCAGCCGGCGGCGGGCGTGCCGGTGCCGGCGTCATTGCCCATCAGTTCATCAAAGCTGACGCTCTTCTCCTGGAGGGTACTGTGCTGACAAATCCAGTCGATAACCTGCTCTTCCAGGACGGAGGCACGCAAGGCATCCATGCGCTCCTCGTTGTTCCGCACCCACTGTTTCATGGCGCTGGCCCGCTCTCCGTAGGCCTCGCCGATGGCATCCAGACGGGCCTCAACGACCGCCTCGTCGACGACCAATTTTTCCCGATCGGCAATTTCCGCCAGGAGCAGCCCCAGGGTGGCCTGGGCCTGGGCCTGCTCGGTAAACTGGGCCGCCAGCTGTTCCTCCGGGATACCCACATCGGGCAGGGCACCATGCCGGCGTTCATAATCCCGCTTGGCCTGGGCCAGCAGGGAGCGGGCGGTCCGTTGCACCAACAACGGCGGCAGCTCCATGGGGTTGGCGGCCAGCAACTGATCAAGAATGGCCTTTTTCAGCTGTTGTTTGCTCTCATGCTCCGCCTGACGGCGCAGGGTCTGCTCAATTTCGGTCCGCAATCCCGCCAGACCACCCTCCTTCAGGCCCGCCAATGCGGCCAGGCCATCATCTTCCGGAGGCAGCACCCGTTGCTGCACCTCATGGATGGTGCAGTCAAACGTGGCCTCCTTGCCGGCCAACTCGCTGGCCTGATAGACTTCCGGAAAACGGACGGTCACGGCACGGGCATCCCCAGCCCGACACCCCACCAACTGGGCCTCGAAGGTGTCGATAAAACGGTTGCTGCCCAACTCCAGAAGGTGGCCGTTGGCCTGCCCCCCCGCAAAACGCTCCCCGTCGATACGACCGTCAAAATCCAGCAGCAGCCGGTCACCCATCTCGGCAGTACGATCGGCTTCGGGGGTAAAGGTGCTGCGCTCCAGGCGCAACTGCTGCACCACGGCATCCACATCGGCTGCGGTCACTTCGGCCCGGCGATGGTCGACGGTCAATCCCGTGTAATCCTTGGGGTCCACCGTCGGATAGATCTGGATATGGGCCGTATAGGTATAGGGCTCGCCCCGCTGCACCTTGCCGAGGATAAGTTTGGGCTCATTGTCCACAGGGCGCAGGTCACGCTCCTCCAGGGCACTCAGGTAGGTTTCCCGAATCAGCTGCTCGACAACCGCCTGAGAGATTTGGTCGCGAAAACGGGTTTCCAGCACCGCTTTCGGAATTTTTCCCGGTCGAAACCCGGGCAGACGGGCCTTGGGCAGCAGGTGCGCCAACTCCTGCTCCAGCAAGGCATCAACACGACTGGCATCGATGCGGATGGTGATTTCCCGATCGAATGTATTGGTTTCTGTAACGGTAACGTCCATGGATCTCCACTCATGACTCGGTTGAAAAGGGCATACTACCCCCAACCCGCGCGCCTGCGCAACGTATGCTGACCGTGGGTGGTCGGCGAGGCTCTCTTTTTGGCCATTTCCTGCCTGTCAAGCGGTTGGCGACACCCTCTGTCCTCTGGCCATCCCCGCCGTGTCATTCTCCTTACGGAATCCTCTGCTGGCCTTTTCTCCTCTCCCCGTGTTAGACTCTCCCCAGGGCGTGCGGACCTGGCCTGGAGGCGATCCTCCCAAGAGCAAAAGCGGACGAAAACAATGGAACCCATCAAAGTCCTGATCGTGGATGACAGTGCCGTGGTACGCATGGGCATTCGCAAAATGCTGATGACGGACCCGGATATCCGCGTGGTTGGCGAAGCCGTCAACGGGGCCGATGCCCTCGCCAAACAGCCCCAACTCCTGCCCGATGTGATCACCATGGATGTCAGCATGCCGGTCATGAACGGGCTGGAGACCACGGAACGGATCATGGCGACACGACCGGTGCCCATCCTGATCGTCACCGGCCTGGACACGGCAGACCTGGCGTTTGAGGCCATCGGTCGCGGGGCCATGGAAATCCTGGGAAAAGCCGAGATCAACCCGGAGAATGCGCGGGAATTTATCAGAAAGATCAAAACCTTATCCCAGATCAAAAAGGTCAGGAACCCGCTGGATGTCCGGGTGCATTGCGCGCTGCCCACCCCCTCCAACCCGGTGACAGGGGGGCATGCCCTGGATTGGATCATCGCCACCGCCTCCGCCACCGGCGGCACTCAGGCGTTGGCCCTCCTGCTGGATGGATTGGGCAAGGATTGGCGCACCCCGATTGTCGTGGCGCACCACAGCCATCCGGAACTCGTCCACAAATTTGTCGAGTGGTTGAACAAAACCACCCCCCTCACCGTCTGCGTGGCCGAAGCACAGCAGACGCTGCTGCCCGGTCACGTCTATGTCTCCCCCGCAGACCGCAACCTGGAAATTTCTTCCCTGGGTCGTCTGCTCCTGCAGCCCATCCCCCCCCGTGACGGCATCGACCACCCCTCCTGCAACGCCTTGCTGAGCTCTGTGGTGTCGCGTTATGGGGCGCAAAGCATCGGCGTCATCCTGACCGGGATGGGAGAGGATGGGGTGTTGGGGGCCAAGGCCATCAAAGCCGCCGGTGGTCATGTCATCGCCCAGGATGAGGCGACCTCCGTCGCCTACGGGATGGCCAGGGCGGCTGTGCAACAGGGGTGTGTGGATGATGAGTTGCCCATCCAGGCCATTGCCGACCGAATCCGCGCCCTGGTGGATCGGCGCCGGGTGCCGCGCGTCAGTACCTGATTTTAAACCGACAGCTATTTTACTTGCATCATTACCAAAAACTGGATTCAATAGTCCCTGCGCGCCGTGCAGGGGG
>JADGCE010000133.1 GCA_015229095.1 Magnetococcales bacterium
GACCCCACCAGGGCTCTGCCCTGGACCCGCCAGGGGGATAATCCCCCTGGACCCCTGATCATAAAAAACATCGTCCTTTGCTCAGTGACGAAAATGGCGGACCCCGGTGAACAACATGGCCATGCCATGGGCATCGGCGGCTGCAATCACCTCCTCATCCCGCACCGACCCCCCCGGCTGAATCACGGCGGTGGCTCCCGCTTCAGCCGCAGCATCGATCCCATCCCGGAAGGGAAAAAAGGCGTCGGAAGCCAATACCGAACCGGCCACCGCCCCCCCGGCGGGCTCGGCCCGCCCCAACAGGCGCGCCGCTTCTCCCGCTTTCCAGACGGCAATCCGGGAGGCATCCACCCGACTCATCTGGCCGGCTCCCACCCCCACGGTGCAACCCTGCCGGGCATAGACGATCGCATTGGACTTGACATATTTCACCACTTTCCAGGCAAACTGCAAATCCTGCAGCTCCGCCCCTGTGGGTTGTCTCTGGCTCACCACCTTCAAATGGGATTTGCGCAACAGCAGGGTGTCCCGTTCTTGCAGGAGCAGCCCTCCCGATACCCGTTTCATATCCATGATGGTCCAGTCGGGTGTGGAGCGATCCATCTCGGCTGGGATGTGCCCATCTGCGGCGGCGGCCAGGGGCAGCGCGCCGGTGACCAACAGACGGACATTTTTTTTGGTGGCAAAAATGGCCAACGCCTCTTCGGAAAAGGCGGGCGCAATGACCGCTTCCACGAACAGGGCAGTCATCTCCTGGGCCAGCTCCCCCTCCACCGGACGATTGCAGGCGATAATGCCCCCAAAAGCGGAGGTGCGATCACAATCCCGCGCCCGCTGGTAGGCCACGGTCACATCCGCCGCTGTGGCGACACCACACGGGTTGGCATGCTTGACAATCACCACGGTCGGCTCCGCAAACTCCCGGACCAGCTCCCAGGCACCGTTGGCATCATGAATGTTGTTGAAAGAGAGCTCTTTGCCCTGCAACTGCCGCGCCTTGGCCAGGGAGGGTTGGGCTGTGGAACCCGGCTCTTCGTAAAAGGCCGCCAACTGGTGGGGATTTTCCCCGTAGCGCATGCTCTGCCGCTTGTGGAACTGCATGGTCAACACGTCGGGGAAGAGCTGCGGCACCCCTTCCGCATCCAGAGAGGAGAGCCAATTGCTGATGGCGGCATCATAGGCGGCTGTGCGGGCAAAGCAGGTGCGTGCCAGGAGGGCGTTGCGGGCGGCGGAGACGGCACCCCCATTGGCCGCCATCTCTGCCAGAATGGCGGGATAGTCGGCAGGCTCCACCACCACGGTGACCGAATGATAATTTTTGGCGGCGGAACGCAGCATGGCGGGGCCGCCGATGTCAATATTTTCAATGGCCTCTTCCAGGGTGCAGTGGGTTCTGGCCACGGTGGCCTCGAAGGGGTACAGATTGACCACCACCATGTCGATGGGCACAATGCCGGCGGCGGCCATCTGGGCCTGATGGGCGGGATTGTCCCGGATGCCCAGCAATCCGCCATGAATTTTCGGGTGCAGAGTTTTCACGCGCCCATCCAGCATTTCGGGAAAACCGGTAAAGTCGGAGACCTCCTGCACCGCGATGCCCAACCCTTGCAGGGTGCGGGCGGTACCACCCGTGGAGAGAATTTCGACCCCATGCTCTACCAGACCGGCCGCAAATTCCCCCAGTCCACTTTTGTTGGAGACGCTGATCAGCGCGCGTTTGATGATGGCCATAGCCTGTTGCTCCTCCTGATAACCCTAAGCGATCCGCAGCAATAGCGCGGCAAAAAACCCATCGGTTGCCGATTGGTGCGGCAACAGAACAAAAAACGGAGCGTGGGCCGGCCGTGTGGCGGGCATGGGCACCGGCTGCAAGCGAAAATTTTTATTGTCTGCCAGGAAGGCCGCCACCACCTCTTGATTTTCCCGGTGCAGCAGGGAGCAGGTGGCGTAGAGCAGGCGCCCACCCGGACGGGTCAAACGGGCCCCGGCCTCCAGCAAAGCACACTGGCGGTAATGGTACGCCTCTATCTGGGTGGACTGCAACTGCCATTGAATCTCCGGACGGCGACGCAGGGTGCCCAGGCCGCTGCAAGGGGCATCCACCAGGACGGCATCGGCTTTGCTTTCCAGCGGTTTCAGCTGGGGGTCCCGTTCATGCCGCAAGGCCACGGTGCGGATGATGCGCACGCCGGCCCGTTTGCTGCGCGGGCCGATCGGCAGAAGGCGGCGGGCCTCGATGTCCGCTGCGACAATGCGACCCCGATTGCCCATCAGGGTGGCCAGATGCAAACTCTTGCCCCCGCCACCGGCGCACAGATCCACGATGGTTTCACCCGGTCGGGGGGTCAACAGCGGGGCGATCAGCTGGCTGCCCTCGTCCTGAATCTCAAACCATCCGTGTTGAAAACTCTCCAACCCTTGCAGGGGACGCCGTTGTGCCAGGCGCACGCCGCTGGGGGCGTGCGGGGTGGGGCAGGCCTCGATCCGGGCGGCGGCGAGGGCGGCCACCACCTCCTCCCGGGTGGCCCGCAGGGTATTGACACGCAGATCCACAGGGGCGGAAATGCGCAGAGCGGTTGCCAACTGCAGGGCCTGCTCCTCTCCCCACTGCCGGGAAAATCGCTGCCACAGCCATTCGGGCAGGCCACTCTGCTCGGCGGCACTCGGCGGTGGGAGCGGCGGCGGCGCGAGGGTGGCCGCATGCCCCAGCAGGGCCCATAACGGCTGCCAGTCGGCCCACGCTTCCGGAGGGTGTGCCGCCGTGCTCGTTTCCCTCTCCAGGGCGACGGCGGCGGCACTGGCCAGTTGCAGGGTATCCGGCACCGTGTGGGTGGCGAGCAGGTGCTGGACAACCCTTTCCAGAGGGCGACGATGGCGCAGGGCGTAATAGACCAGGTCGGCGATGCGGGCCCGCTCTTTGGGTCCGGCATGCCGTTCCCGGAAAAACTGTTCCAATGCCTGGTCGGCGGCCTCCCCCTTGCCCGCCTCGTGGGGGGAGGGGTCAGGCAAAATGCGCTGCAGCAGCAGCGCGGCCTCCGCCACACCGTGTCGAGGGTTGGAAGGGGGAGGCGAGGCGGACATTAGCCGTTGTTTCCCGCGTCGGCGCGGGCGTTGGGGGGCAGGATGGCCTCCAGCACGCTCTTGACCAGGACCACCAGGGGCACGGCAAAAAAGACCCCAAGCACCCCCCACAGAGAGCCAAACAGGAGGACGGCCAGGATGATGGTGGTGGGATGGACATGCACGGTCTCCCCCAGAATCATGGGGGCGACAATATTGCCGTCGATAATTTGCAGGACGGCATAGATGATGAACGGGTTGGCGGCCTCCCAGGTGACTCCCCACTGGAATATGCCCAGCACCACCACGGGCACGGCCACCACCGCCAATCCCAGGAACGGGATCAGGACCGACAAGCCGGTCAATACCCCCACGAGAAAGGCGTAGCGAAACTCAATGACCGCAAAGGCGACATAGCTGCTGATGCCCAACAGGAGCATCTCCCAAAATTTGCCATGGATATAACCGCCGACCCCGGCCTTGACCTCTCGCAGCACCCGGTCCAGGAGTCCCCGTTGTGCCGGCAGATACCGGGAAAAGGCACCCAGCAGCAGATCCTTGTCCTTCATGAAAAAGAAGACCAGAAAGGGCACCAGAAAGAGATAGAGGGCCACAGAGATCAGGCCGGGTACACCCCGCAACACAAAGGTGATCGATTTTGCCACCCACTCCTGGGAGTTGTCCACCAGAAAGAGCAGCATGTTTTCGATCTGTTCGGGATTCAGAAAGCCCCGGGCGGATTCGGTCAGTTGTCGCGACAGCCGTTTGAAAGTTTCGGTAATGCTGGGCATTTCGTTGGACACCCGTGCCAGTTCCACGGTCAGGTGGGGCAGCAGAACAAAGAGCAGCAGGGTGAGCATCAGCAAAAAGAGGCCAAAGACCAGCAGGACTGCCAACAGGCGGGGAGAGTGCATGCGTTGCAGAGTGCGGATGATCCCTTCCAGGAGGTAGGCGATCACCAGGGCAGTGAAGTAGGGTGCCAGGGCCTGGCCAAAGAAAAACAGCACCAGGATGCCCAAGGTCAGTGCCAACACCAGACCTGCCACCTGGGGATCGTGCAAGCGACGCAACCAAAGGTTCAACACATGATCCATGACGGTTTCGGGAGTCTGCAGAGGGGTGAAGGGGAATGACAAGGCTGAACTATCGGAAAAACATTAGCAAACATCCCCTGTTCTGTCAACCCCCGGCCTGGCTCTTCCCCCAGGCTCCTAAATGCGGCGTCCGACCCATACCACCCGCCCGACGATTTGCAATGTCTGCGCCCGCTCCGTGGACAGGGTTTGAGGGGCATAGATGGGATTGTCGCTCTGGATGTGGACTGAACCATCAAAACCGAATTGCAGCCGCTTGACGACCAACTCTTCCCCGCGCAATATCACATAGATGCCATCACTGTGGGCGGATGGGCCAGGGTCGGTACGGGTGAAACCTCGGCGGTCCAGCAACAGCAGATCCCTCTCTTTCAGGGTGGGTTCCATGCTGTCTCCCACCACGTTGACCAGGGCCAGGGCTCGCGGGTCCAGCCCCATGTGTTGTTCCACCCAACTCACCTTGAAAGAGAGTGAATCCACCACCTGATCACAGCGCAGCGGCTCTCCGCTGCCGACCCGCATGCCATAGCGCGGTACAAGGCAATATCCCTCCCAGGGGGCCCGGTACACCTCACCCATCTCCTCCACGGGGGCGCCCGCCCCCTCCCGCCCCCTTGTTACGCTGCAGAGATCGGGGGACTCCGTGCTGTTTTCCTGAGTCTGCGCAGGGTAGGCTGACCCCAGGTAGGTGTAGGGGAGTGCTCCCGCCTCCTCTTTGCCTGCCGTCGTCTGCCCCCCCTCACCGCTGTGTCGGCTCTCATCGATCCGTTCCGGCCCCTTTCCGGTCAGCAACCAGTTCAAGGAAATGTTGGTGTGTTGAGCGATTTTCAGCAACGTTTTGGTTTGCGGAATGGCGCCGTTGCGCCACGGACCGGCAAAGGTGGATTTGCCGATGCCAAGACTCGCGGCCCAGGGATAGGGATCCTGTTGACCGATCACCTGGGCCAAACGTGCCTTGAAGCCGGGATCCCGCACCGCCTCCTCTCCCTCTTCTCTCTTTTCAAGTTCGTTTTCCATGGAAATATCCCCTCATCGGGCCCAGATATGGTTCGTAAATGAGAACAAAAGCGGCCTTTATTCAAAAAATAACGAACTAAGCATGCTTTTCTGCTTGACATGGTTCGTTTTAAGTGAGAAATTGCCTCCAGCAGGGAAAATTTCCAACATAAAAACGAACCAACCCCCCTGCATGTCATTCGATAATACGTTATCCTAACCGGCACAGAGGATATCTTTCAATGGATAACCTGCACAAAGCCGGAAAAACATCCCGTGCAACAGGCAACAGAGAGGAGGCCCCACATGAAGAAAAAACGAACTGCCCACCACAAACACCGCCATTCGGATGATCCCCTTGCCGATCAACCGGTTGCCGTGCATAATATGATACAAGTTGAGCAAAGTCTACTGGAGTTGGATTGGCTCAAGCACCAAACATTTGCCATGGAGGCCGATGTTTACAAAAGCATGTCACAGGTGTGCACGGCGGCCAATCGCTTTTTGGCGCCCCGGCGTGCCAGGGTGCAGGCCTTGCTGGCGGGTCTGTTGGCCTTTGAGGAGGCCAGACGGCGCGGCTTCCCGGCAACCACTGCCGCCGCACCGCGTGAGGGGGGGGCACCCGTGCCACAACGCCACCACGCCAACAAGGCGGATGGAGAAAAGCGCCTGCGGCCTGCACTGTTCGGATCGGGTGAGGAGGAGGTGTGATGGAAACCCAATGGATACAGCCGGGGCAGTCGCCATCCTGTGTGCCCGAATTGCCCCGTTCTTTGGTGGAGATGGTGGAGACGATCGGCATGGAGGATACCATGCGCATCGTCAAAGAGTTTGGTGGCACCCGTATTTTTGTACCCAAACGGGTGGCTGCCCAGCACAAGTTGGCCGATTTTCTCGGCCTTGAACAGGCTAGGCGTTTGAGTCGCCATTATGGGGGCGAAAATGTCTCCATTCCACGGATGACGATGGCCACGTTGGCCAAGCGCAACCGTGAAATTATCCGTCGTTATGACGCCGGGGATTCTGCCAGCCTGTTGGCCAGGGTTTACAAGATGACAGAGCGACGCATCCGCGCGATTCTGAACACCACCCCGTGAATGATACAATCAAGGAGAAGGGCATGCAGGAGGCAGGAGAAGAGCAGACGCAGAGAGTGGCCGCAGGCGGGGTACGCTGGGAGCCTTTGGCGGAACGGCTGTGGAACGATTATCTGCAGGCACACCAGGAGGCTGTGGCAGAGATTCTCTCCCAGGTCGGTGACCCCCTGCAACGGGTGGAGGCACTCTCCAAACTCTCCCTGGCACTGGACCGTACCTTTCGCGCCCTCGACCGGGGGGGGGGTAACAGCCCCCTCCCCCTTGTGGGTCGCCCGTCTGGTTTTGGAGCGGCAGGCGGAGTTTATCCAACACCATTTTCCCGGCCATCTGCCGGCCTTTTTGGATATTCTGGAACCCTTTGGTCGCGCCTTGCTGAACGATGCCTCATGGCACAACCCAGGCACGCTCTGAAAAAAATGGCATCCTCCGGGAAACCCTGTTACAATCCGCGCGCCGCGCCGGTGCGCGGGCGGTTTTCAACGGAAAGAACATGTTTGGGGAGCACATCCATGCCACTCTCTACGCACAAAAAGGCAGAGATCACCCTGTATGGTCCTGAGCCAACAAAGCAGCCGGTTTTTTTGTGGAGCGATGCCCTGCGCACCGGACACGACGCCATCGATCGGCAACACCAAGCCATGTACACGACCTTTCAGGGGGTCAGCAGCCTGCTGGAAATGCCGGAGATCCCTGTCAGTTACTGGCTGTCCATGGCATTGCGGGCTACAGAAGAGTATGTGCTTACCCATTTTGCGGATGAAGAGCAGCTGATGGCGGAGAGCCACTATCCCGCATGGCAGCAACACAAACAACTGCACAGGCAGATTGTGGAAGATTTACAGCACCACCACGCCACCATCAAGCGACTCACGACCCACGAGGAAAAACATGCGGAAGCCCAAAGCCTGCTCCATTTTTTGAGCGCCTGGCTGAATCAGCATATTCTGGAGGAAGATGTCAAACTGGTGGCCTTTCTCAAGGGGCAATAGCCCGTACCCGTGCAGCTGCTAGGGGTCCAG
>JADGCE010000014.1 GCA_015229095.1 Magnetococcales bacterium
CAAGCAGGAAGCCCTCTATAACGAGAGCTGGTATCAGAGCATCATGGCGGATACCCTTGGTTGAGCATTCCGTTTTTTTTGTCAACGCCCAGTTGGAGGCTTGAGATGGTCATGAATCAAAACAATGCAGTCACACGCAGGACTTTTTTCCGCACGGCAGGGGCTGTGGGTGCGGCTGTGGCGACCAGTGGTCTGCTGAATGTTCCGCTGACCCTGGCGGAAGAGGCTGCGGCTCCGGCCGTGGATGTGGATGCCCTGGTTGCCAAGCAGATGGGGGCCGGAGCCATCGCCATGGAAAAGGTGCAACTGGATATCCCGGCAACGGCTGAAAATGCCGCGTTGGTGCGGATGCCCGTTGTCATCGATCATCCGATGGAGGCCAATAACTTTATCCAGTCGGTGGCCCTGTTTATCGACAACAACCCCAACCCCTTTATCGCCCAGTTTGATTTGACCCCGGAGTCGGGCAAGGCGGCGATCGAGTTTCGTGCGCGCATGGCCAAAAGCTCCAAAGTGCGGGTTGTTGCCAAGAGCAATACCGGCAAATTGTATGGCCTGGTCAAAGAGATCCAGGTGGCAGCGGGCGGTTGCGCCGGCTAGTCCCCTGTCAAAATATCCATAACGGTTCAGAGGAAGGATAATCAAATCATGGCAGACGAGATTGGCAGCCCAAAAATTCGCGGTCCCAAGGATCCGGTCAAAAAGGGAGAGGTGGTGGAGTTCAAATCCCTCATCAAGCACCCCATGGAGAGCGGTCTGCGCAAGGACAAGGCGACGGACACCCTGATCCCCGCCCATTTTATCGAAAGTGTAGTGGTGGAGTATGGTGGCAAAACGGTTCTGAAGGCCGTCTGGACCGGGGCCGTCTCCAAGGATCCGTTTTTCTCTTTCTTCGTCAAAGCAGAGGCCTCCGGCCCTCTGAAAATGACCTGGAAGGACAACAAAGGGCAAGCCTTTGAAGCCAGTGCAACCCTCACGGTGGCGTAGGGCGTTGTAGCGTTGGTGGCTGGATTTTTGGGGGGCGTTTCCTTCGGCCCCCTGAAATCCACCCCTCCTCCTCCCCAAGCCGGAGTGTGGCCTCCTTTCGCCGTACCCCAGACCATTCGGGCCCGGTTCTTTCTCGCGTTCTGGTCTGCTTTCTTGACTTGATCCGCGCCGCGTGGCAAGGGTTTTGGGTTGCGTTCTTTTCAAGGCTGTTGCACGCGCGCACCTGTTGCAGCCTGCTGTCGATGTGCGCGCTGACCAGCCCGCAAACACCGAGTCGGTCGGTTATGGCAAGGTTGCGGGGGAAGGCCGAAACGGCTGATGGAACACAGGGAGATGCTCTATGAAAACCAGTACACCATGGGATGGCTCTATCCGCGCCCGGGCGGGGTTCTCTTTGTTTGCCCGTCGTGGTTCGTTCCGATTTTTTTTTCTCCTGGCCCTCTCTCTGCTCTTTCTGCTCCCGAACATGCCGAGGGGATATGCAGAGGGCGCAGCGGAGGGTGCAACGGAGAGTGGTGAATCGGGCAAGCGTGTCTTCAACGCACTCAGCAAGAACAGTGCGGCCTGTCTCTCCTGCCATCGGGACGACAGCCATGGCCTTGTCCAGCAATGGGGAGCGTCAAAACACTATGGGGCCAATGTGGGCTGCTACGAGTGTCACCAGGCGGCAAAGGGCGACCCCGATGCCATCATGCACAAAAAATATTTAATCTCCGTTTTGGTCACCCCGAAAGATTGTGGCCGCTGTCACGAGGTGGAGAACAAGCAGTTTCAGGAGAGTCGTCACGCCAAAGCAGGCAGCACGATGGCAGGCTCCGCCTCCCATGCCCTGGCGACCCAGGTAGAGAGCAACCATACCGAGGAGGGGGATCAGGCGGCCACGGCAGGTTGTGTGCAATGCCACGGTTCCACGGTCAAACTCACCCCCAGCGGCAAGCTGCAAGCCAGCACATGGCCCAACTCCGGTATCGGACGCATCAATCCAGACGGCTCCCTCGGAACCTGCACCGCTTGCCATCAGCAACATGATTTTTCTGCGGCACAGGTGCGCCGTCCGGAGGCCTGCAGCCGCTGTCACCAGGGCCCCTCTCATCCACAAATGGAGATCTACGGCCAATCCAGACATGGTGCCAGCTTTGCAACCCACGCGCACAAGATGAATCTGGACTCCCCCAAGTGGATCCCCGGCCAGGATTATTATTCCGGTCCCACCTGCGCCACCTGTCACATCTCTCCCAGCCTGGACGTGGGGATGACCCATAACGTCGACAAGCGGTTGAGTTGGAATTTGGCCCAGCCCATCTCCAAACAGTCGGAAAATGCGGAAGAGCATCGGAAAGAGATGCAATCCATCTGCATATCCTGTCATACCGAAAGGGTCGTGACCCACTTTTACGAACAGTTTGATGCCGTCGTTGCCCTGTACAACAGCAAGTTTGGTGAACCAGGCAGTCGTTTGATGGCCGCTCTCCTCAAAGCCGGTCTGCGCAGCGAAAGACCTTTTGACGAAGCCATTGAGTGGAGTTGGTTTAAACTGTGGCATCAGGCCGGTCGCCAGGCACAGCAGGGGGCGGCCATGCGCAATCCGGAGATAAGCCAGCAGGGCTTTGCCGATGTGGCAGAATTGTTTGAGAGGGATCTGCTGCCCCAGGCAGAGGCGTTGATCAGCAAGGCAGAGGCCGCAGGCCGCAGTGCCGAACTTCAGGAAGTCAAAAAACTGCTGGAGGAGATCAAAAACGATCCCGCCCGGCAGAGGAAGAATGGTCAATAAACGCCGGACGCTCCCCCCGCCTTCGGGCGGGGGATGACCGGGAAGGGTCAACGCTCCATGAAACGACACCTGTTTTTGCTGCTCCTGTTTTGCTGGGGGGTTGTGTGGATGCCCGCCGCTCTGCTGGCTCGTGATGAGCTGGTGGACGCCATGGAGGCCATGGAACCGTTCAAGGTGACCCAGGAGACCAGCAATGACAAATGCCTCTACTGTCATGAGGTCAAAGGGTTCAGCGTTTTAAAATCTCCCGGGCAAAAGCGGCAAAACCTCCACGTGGAGATGGCGACCCTCACCAAGAGTGTCCACAATCGTCAGTTGTGTGTGGAGTGCCACCAGGATATCTCCCGGGTGCCGCATGAGGAGGGTTCGCGCCGCCGGGTGGATTGTATACGCTGCCACACGGACATGCAGAAAAAATCGGAGAGAGGCTCCGGCAAGAGCGGAACCTCCTTGCATCGAGTCGCGGAGAGCATCACCCGGTATATGGATTCTGTCCATGCCAAACCCCGCCGGAACGATCCCAGTCGGGCAAACGCCTACTGCAGCGACTGTCATGGCGGGCACGCCATCTATTCCAAAACCAGCGCGGAGCAAAAAGAGTTTTACATCCGATCGCCCCTGGTCTGTGGCGGTTGTCACCCCAAGCAGCTGCAGGTGTATGAAAATTCGCTGCATGGCAGTGCCGTGCTGCGTTGGGGGGATGAAAAAAAGCCGGTTTGCGCCGATTGCCATACCACGCACCAGATCGGCCTTTCCCGGTCAACGGATGCGCAGTTGATCGTGGCAGAGAGCTGCGGCGATTGCCACAAGCAGGAGTATGCAAGCTATGCGGCCACCTATCACGGCCAGGTCACGACATTGGGATATGTCAATACTGCTAAATGTTTTGACTGTCATGAATCTCACGACAATAAACGGGTGACGGATCCCACCTCCAAGACACACAAAAACAACCGGGACAAAACCTGCAAGGTGTGCCATGCCAATGTTTCTCCCGGATTTTTGACCTTCCAACCCCACGGCAATACGCACGATTTTCAGAAATACCCCGAAATGTGGCTGGCATCCAAAGGGATGCTTGCCCTGTTGGTCGGCGTCTTTGCGCTGTTTTGGACCCACTCCCTCCTGTGGTTTTTGCGGGAACGCAAGGAGAAACAAAGGGGAGAGCATCATGTGTTGCCCAAGGAGGTGCTTGAAGCACCCCCGCCCGCCACAGGCAGCCGGGTTAACGTCCAACGGTTTCCCGCTCTCTGGCGGTTGGCGCATCTCTGTTTTGCACTCTCTATCATGGTATTGGGATTTACGGGGCTGACGGTGCTGTTTGCCAATGCCTTTTGGGCACAAAGTATGGCGCGGTTCCTGGGAGGCGCAGAGGCGATGGCCGTGGCCCACCGGGTGGCCGGCGTGGTGTTTGTCGGGGTCTTTTGCATCCATCTGGTGGCGGTTCTGCACAAGTTGCTGATCAAAAACAGAAAAACTTTCCAGTGGTTTGGCCCCCATTCCCTGCTGCCCCGTTGGCAGGATCTGTGGGATTTGATCGCGATGCTGAAATGGTTTGCCGGCAAGGGAGCGCGGCCCCACCTGGATCATTGGACCTATTGGGAAAAATTTGACTATTGGGCGCCGTTCTGGGGGGTTGCCATCATCGGCGGTTCTGGCCTGGTGCTGTGGTTTCCGGCCAAGGCGGGGGAATATCTGCCCGGTTGGATCTTCAATGTGGCCACCATTTTCCACGGGGAAGAGGCCCTGCTGGCCATCGTGTTTCTCTTTTCCGTACACTTTTTCAACGGCCATTTTCGACCGAGCAAGTTCCCGCTGGACATCATCATGTTTGTGGGCAACATGCCGTTGGAAGAGTTCAAAAAAGAGCGCACGGTGGAATATCAAAGGGCTGTCCGGGAGGGTAAGCTGGAAACGATGATGGTGGAACCACCCTCCCGCAGGGCACAGCGCTATTCCAGAATTTTGGGGTTCACCCTGTTGGGAACCGGCTTGACCCTGTTGTTCCTGGCCCTTTCAGGTGTTCTGACGGAGATCATCCATCTCTTTCTGTAGGCAGCAATCGCAGGGAAGCGGGGGGGGCTGCCCCCTCCTCCACTCCCATGATACTCCAGGCTACTGGGAACGCCCCAACTCGGCCAGAATCATTCTTTCGGCCACGTCCGGCAGATCCTGTGCCACCTGCGCGCGGGCCATTTGGCGGGCAATACGGTGGACGCAGGGCAGGAAAGTGGCGCGCACCAGGTCATCCAATCCTGCCGGCGGTTGCGGGAGCCTCCCCTGCGCCTCTTCCCGTACCACGTTGGCCACCCATTCGGAGAGCCACGGCTCCTTCAGCATGCCCCGCAACTGCTCTCTGATCAGGCAGGTCAGTTGTTCTTCCAGAGTGCTCTCTTGCACCATATGATCACCTCACAAGCCCTGCGATATGTTCCATGGCATCCGCAATGGCCACCCGTTCCAACCGTGTGCCATCACGGGACTGTATTTCCACCACCCCCTCTTTGAAAGAGCGCCCGCCCACCAGCACACGCCAGGGACACCCCAACAGATCGGCATCCTTGAACTTGACCCCTACCCGTTCATCCCGATCGTCCAGCAACACCTCGATGCCAGCGGCCAACAGCTGTTGATAGAGCGCGTCGGCAGCCGCCCCCTCGGCGTTATCCCTGGGATTGAGCAGCAGCACCTCCACATGAAAGGGGGCCAGGGCCGGAGGCCAGAGAATGCCTTTTTGATCATGATGCTGTTCGATGGTGGCGGCGACAATGCGGGAAACACCAATACCGTAACACCCCATGATCAGGGTCTGTTCCACCCCCTGGTCATTCAAGACCCGCACCCCCATGGCTTGAGAATATTTATCTCCCAACTTGAAGACATGTCCCACCTCGATGCCCTGATGGCGCAGCAGGTGACCCCCCGCACACCGGGGACAGGGTTCCCCCGCCTCCACATTGCGCAGATCCACAAACGTGGGCGTCGGCACATCCCGTTCCCAGTTGACATGCTGGAGATGCCAACCCTCCTCGTTGGCACCGCAGGCAAAATTGCGTGCGGTCCGGAGTTCCCAGTCGGCCAAAATGGGCAAATGGCTGTTCATGGGCCCCAGATAGCCCATGGCCACGTTGGCCAGGCGGGCCGCACGCTCCGGGTCGGGAAGGGTCACCTGGGGCACACCCAGGGCTGCGGCGGCCTTGATCAGATTCAACTCCCGGTCACCGCGCAGCAGCAGCAGGAGCGGTTGACCGGCGGCTTCCACCAGAATGGATTTGACCAGGCGCTGGGCCGTGATATTCAAAAACCGTGTGACGGCTTCGATGCTTTTCTGACCAGGCGTGGCACTCCGCTGCAAGGAGAGCAAAGGCTCCGTGTCGTGTGTGGCCCCTTCACCCGCAACGGCTTTTTCCAGATTGGCGGCATAGTCGCACTGGTCACAGGAGACAATCACATCCTCTCCCGACTCCGCCAGAACATGAAACTCATGGGAAGAGGCCCCGCCGATGGAGCCGGTGTCCGCCTCCACAGCCCGGAAAGCCAGCCCGCAACGTTGGAAAATCCGTTGATAGGCCGCATACATGGTTTGATAACTCACATCCAGACCAGTGACATCCAGGTCAAAGGAATAGGCATCTTTCATCAAAAACTCCCGTCCCCGCATGATGCCAAATCGCGGGCGAATCTCATCCCGAAATTTGGTCTGAATCTGATAAAAATTGGCGGGCAACTGCCGGTAGGAGCGGATTTCCCGACGGACCAGGTCGGCGATGACCTCTTCATGGGTAGGACCAAAGCAGAATTGCCGTTCGTGGCGATCGACAAAACGGAGCAACTCCTTGCCATACTGCTCCCAGCGACCGGACTCCTGCCAGAGTTCTCCCGGCTGTACGGCCGGCATCAACACCTCCTGGGCACCGGCACGATCCATCTCCTGACGGACGATCTTCTCCACCTTGCGCAACACCCGCAACCCCAGGGGCAGCCAGGTATAAATGCCAGCCCCCAGAGAACGAATCATGCCTGCCCGCAACATGAGGCGATGGGAGACAACCTGGGCATCCACCGGTTCTTCTTTGAGGGTAGGAATCAAGGATCTACTGAAACGCATGGCAACTCCCCTTCTTGTCCACCCGCGATGTAGGCATAGGCGGAATGGTTGTGAATGGATTCAAAATTTTCCGACTCTACGGTAAATAAGGTAATGCGTGCATCCTGTTCCAGATCTGCCGCGATGGCACGGACAATATCCTCCACAAAACGGGGATTGTCGTAGGCCCTTTCTGTGACATATTTTTCATCCGGTCGCTTGAGAATGGCATACAGGGGACAGGAGGCATGTTTTTCAACCAGTTCGATAATCTCCTCGACCCAGATAAATTGCTTGTACCGAAGCGTGACGGTGACATGGGAGCGCTGATTGTGCGCGCCGTAGTCGGCAATCTCCTTGGAGCAGGGGCAGAGGGAGGTGACCGGCACCGTAACGCCCAGGGTCAGTTGGTAGTGATCTTTTTTGCGCACTCCGGCAAAACGCACCTGATAATCCATCAAGGCCGACGCCTGGGAGACCGGTGCCTCCTTGCGCATGAAATAGGGAAATTCCAGTTCGATATGCGCCTCTTCCGCATCCAGGCATTGCTGAATTTTGTGCAAAATATCCGGCAATTTTTCCACGGAAATGGCCTCATTCTGTTCGGCCAGCACCTCCAGAAAACGGGACATGTGTGTTCCCTTGAACTGGTGGGGCAGATTGACATACATGTTGACCGAGGCGATCGTGTGCTGTTCACCACGATCCCGATCCCGCACCAGAATGGGGTAGCGAATCTCCTTGACGCCCACCTTGTCGATATTGATCCGCCGGGAATCTGTTTGCGACTGCACATCCTGTAGTGTCTGCCCGTTGGGTGGCGACAAGGGGAGAGGGGGGCTGGTGGCGGGGCTGTTTTCCTGCGGATTGTTGTCCTGATGTGTGATACCATCCTGCAAATGGAGCGCGTCCATGATGATTGCAATTCCTTGTGGCGTCGCGGTGGTCACAAGCAGGAGGCGGCCTGCTTTGCGTGGGATAGGCAAATCCTTTTATTTAGTGTATCGTGTTTCCCGTCCCATGAGCAAGACGTCAATGCGCGTACATACACCTGACAGCCCGACCGGTTGATCATGCAGAACATCGGTATCATCACAAAGAAATCAGATCCCCACGCCCTGGAAGCCACAAAAAAGTTGGCACAGTGGCTCCACGAGCAGGAGCGGCAGGTAACGGTCACTCTTGACACGGCGTTGGCCGTCGATATTCCCCTGGCCATTGCAAAACGGCGACACCAGGATGAACTGCCCCAGGATCAGGATCTGATTGTCGTGATCGGTGGAGATGGAACATTTCTGGCGGCATTCCGTGCGGTTGGCATTCGCACGATTCCCCTGCTGGGCATCAATATGGGTCGGTTGGGTTTTCTCACCGAAGTGCCCCTGGATGCCATGCTGCCCACCCTGACCAAGGTATTGGCCGGACAGTATCGGATCGAAGGACGCATGTTGCTGACCGTCAGCGTGTTTCGTCACGGTGAGGAAGTGCTCTCCCATTGTGTGATGAATGATGTGGTCTTGCACAAGGGGGCGCTGGCCCGCATGATCGAGTTTCAGGTCTCCATCGATGATCAGTTTGTCTTCTCTGCCCGTGCTGACGGTCTGATCATCGCCACCCCCACCGGCTCCACGGCCTATGCGCTTTCGGCCGGCGGTCCCATCCTGCATCCCGCCATCGATGCCCTGCTGATGGCCCCCATTTGTCCCCATACCCTGACCAATCGCCCCATCGCGGTTCCGGGTCTGGGGAGCATCCGCATCACCTTTACCAGCAAGCCGGGCAACAATCCGGTCACCGCTCCCGGTGGGCGTTCCTCTCAATCCACCGAGTGGCACGATCGTCTGCTCACCCTGGACGGTCAAACCGGGTTTCATCTGATGGAGGGAGACACCATTCTGGTGCGTCGTTCTCCCCACCGCCTGCAGGTTTTACATGCCCCGACCCGCAACTATTATACGGTTCTAAGGGAAAAACTGCATTGGGGGGAACAGTTGGGCCTATGCACCGAACCTCCTTCACCTCGTTAACCCCCCGTTGGATGGTCTATTGCCCATGATTTGCACAGAATTGCTCCATGCCACCGACCGCCAGGGCCGTTATGTCAAAACCGCCGAGCGCACCGCCCTGTTGGCGGAAATTTGCGCCCACTCGCGCCGCCACGGCGATGCCCCCCTGGCGGTACCGGTGGTGCATATTCTCCTCATGAACAGCGACGGGGCAATCCGTCTGGTACAGAGGGGCGACAAACCGGAAAACCCCTTCATGTGGGACAAGGCGGTGGGGGGGCATGTGGTGTGGGATGATCCCGCCCTGCCCCGTGCCGCTTTCGACGCCAACGCCCGCAAGGAGATGGCCGAAGAGGTGGGCATCCAGCAGGTCATCCTGGCCGCCGATGCCTTCCAGTTTCGCCATCACCTGCGCTCTGGCCTCCTGGACTACCAGAGTCAGGCCCTGATTCATCTCATCGACGTGGACCCCTGGCAGGGGAGCCTCAGCCGCACGCGCCAGGGAGAACCCTGGCTCAAACGCCACTACGTCGCCACCTATGCCGGAATATTTGACGGACCCTTTCTCTTCATGGACGGCGAAGCCCAGGCAGAGCGCACCCTCAGCAAACGCGATTTAATGATGGATATCCAGGAGTCTCCCTGGCTGTATGCCGACGGCGTCAGGATCTTCATGCAGCGCTATTATCACCTGCTGCGCACGTAAAGGGCGGCTCAATCCCAGTTGCGCCAGCGATCATGCCGATCCCAACGACGATGATCCCTGTAGTGACCCCTGTCATGATGTCTGTGGTGCTCCCAATGACGATGTCTGTGCGGGTGCCATCGGTGTCCCCCCCGATAGTGGACAGGTTCTGCGACGATATGCCGTGTCGGATAGGTTTCCGTCGTGTATACGACCGTGTCAGAACCCTCCCGCGCTTCGGCGTCGATGGCACTGCCAATCACTCCCCCAATCACGGCACCGATCAGCGCGTGTTCCACCTGGTCATGCGGTCCCATCAGGCTGCCCACCGTGGCACCCGCCAACGCGCCAAATTCCGTGCCCATGGCCTCTGCACGTTCGCCTGTCGAGAGTGCCAAAAAAACGGCGGCAACCAGTGCAACAGTATATTTTTTCATGGATGTTTCCCCTTTGATATGCATTCAATATCCTCACCCTCCACCCTTGTTCGACCGGTTTGACGGCGGGTGGATGACGAACGATCCATCCCGGCGTCGCTCTTGTCTGCATGGACGGACCCTCGGCGCTCTTTTGTCGCCCTTTGCCCATTTTTTTTTCACTCGCTGTTCCTGCCCCTTGCGGCTGGAGCATCTCTTGATGGAAAAGGAGAGTGGTGATGCACACCATCGAGCAAACCTCGGCATCCCTCCTGGCAGAAGCCAAGGCCTGCCATCACCAGGGCCATCTGGACAAGGCGTGGGCCCTGTATGAAAAACTGTTGGCCGTCGATCCCGACAACCCGGAATTGTTGCATCTGACCAGTCTGGTGTGCATCCGACAGGGGGCGTTTGCCCAGGCCGCAGAGCGGATCCAACGGGCCCAAAGATCGGTGCCCGACAACCCCATCCTCTCATACAACCTGGGCCTGGCATGGATGCATCAGGGATATCTGGAAGGTGCGCTGACCGCATTCCAGGAGGCCATTCGTCTGCGACCCGACTATGTCAACGCACTGTGTCAACTGGGTCGGCTCCTGATACGGCAGCGCAACATGGGCAGGGCCCTGTCGGAACTGGGTAAAGCGGTACGGCTGGAGCCGGAACGTGCGGAGATTCACGCGCTGCTTGCCACGGCCCTGGATGCCCTGGGCCTGCGGGCTGCCGCCAACTATCGGCGCCGATTGGCGTGGCATTATGGCAACGAGGGTCCGGACCGGGAGAGCCTGCCGCCGCAACACACCTTTTTTGTCAACCAGGAGAGAGCCCTGCACACGGCACAAAAAGGCCACCTGATCCAGGAATCCATACAGACCCAGGGGCTGCAGATCTGCTACACCCTGGGTGCCCCGTTGCCGGACTCCCCACCCAATCTGGTACACGTGCCGGAAGATCCCCAGCAGGCCGTGCATTTTTTTTGTTTTTCCAGCCTGTCACTCCCAGTCGAGATTGATTTTGATCCAGCAGTCGAGTCGGAACGCCTCGCAGGCAGTCGCGTGGCCGCCTTTTTGAACCGCGTGCGCCAGGCCCGGATCGACGAAACCAGGCGATTGGCCCAGATATGTCGCACCACCCCCCCGGTATTTTTTCCGGGCCAACCCTTGCGCGTCTATCTGCCCGCCTCGCGACACGGCGATGTCCTGATGCACAATGCCCGTGATCTGGCGCAAGGATTCCGGAAAAATGGCTGTGAGACCCTCTATTTTGTCGAACCCGATCCGATGCATACCTTTGACTTCAGCCACTGGCTGCGGGCTCAGGCGGATTTCAACCCGCACATTGTGCTTGACATCAATAATGCCTTCAATCTGGCCTCTGACTTAAGCTTTCAATCTCACCCGGACCTCTTCAGGGTGTTATGGTTTGAAGATCCCACCCCCGCCATCCTGGGCGGCCAACCCCTGCCCTGGAGAAAACGGGATCTGATCTATTCCATCAG
Organism: Magnetococcales bacterium; assembly: GCA_015229095.1. Classification (GTDB taxonomy): domain Bacteria; phylum Pseudomonadota; class Magnetococcia; order Magnetococcales; family Magnetaquicoccaceae; genus Magnetaquicoccus. Next base: position 11,451 of record JADGCE010000014.1, read on the forward strand.
CCGGGAATTTGATGGGCTTCTGCGCCGTTGCGGAGCCCCGCAGGTTCACCGGCAGGGTTTTTGTTATGACGAAGAGATCTTTCAGGATTTTGGCAAGCCACGCAAAAGGCAGATTGTGCTGATCGCCTCTTCGCACGATTTTATTTTCCACCATTTTGCCGGCATAGAACCGATATTGGCCGAGATGGAGGCCATGTTTGAGGCGGGAGAAGCGATGACCGAAGAGGCCCTGGAGCGGTTTGCCAGGGGTGCTGCCTGTAGCAGGGATGAAACGCTCAATTTTTTATGGGGGTATGTGGTGCGGAACGGGTCAGCGCGCTGGCTGTGTACGTTGTCCGACGAGATCGAAGTGGCGGTTTACGGGCATCGCTGGGCATCGAATAGCGTGGTACAGCCTTTCTATCGGGGTGTTGTGCCCCATGGACCGGCGGTGGCCAGGATATACAATGAGGCGCGCTATGCCCTGGTTCCCCACCCCTTCGACCTGCAGAGCCAGCGACTGGCGGAGGTTTCGGCCTGTGGTGCCATTCCGGTGGTCTATGACTGCCGCTACAGAGCGGAACAGCCGCACTGGGACGCCCATTGCCTGTGGTATCGAACCCGGGAAGAGCTGCGTGCCTGTCTGACGCAACACCCCCCGCAATCCCCCCATCGGATCTGCCAGGGCAAGAGTTACACGGCGTTTGCCCGACGGATTTTGCAAGAGGTGGAATCCCGCCTGTCAGAAAACCGCTGACGCATCAGGGTGGGTGCAGAAGAGGGGCTGCCCGCTCAAGCCGTGGCGGACAGGGCGACCACGGTGCAAAGAATCAGCAACATGGCCAAAAAAACGACTATCTTTTCCATATACACCGACATCATGGCAGCTTCTCACTTGAAACGGTCCGACCCATGTACACCGACGCCCCGACATCCCCCCATTCAGGCAAAAACCTTGCACACAATGGCTGTAAACAGTTCCGCCGGTTCCGGTTTTAAAAACAGATACCCCTGTCCCATCAAGCAGTTGCGTTCCCTGAGAAACTCTGCTTGAGCTTCCGATTCGATCCCTTCGCCGATCACCTTCCGGTTGAGGCTTTTGGCCAGGGAGAGAATGGCCTCCACCAGTACAACAGTCTCCGGATCGGAAAGCGTCCCGGGCACAAAAGAGCGATCGATCTTGATGCCATTGACCGGCAGTCTCTTGAGCACACTCAAAGAGGAATGACCGGTACCAAAATCATCCAGCCACAGGTTGACGCCCATCTGCACCAGATGGTTGAGCATGGCCATGGCCTGACTGGCATCCCCGGAAAGAATGTTTTCGGTAATTTCCAACACCAGTGCCGTGGGAGGCAATCCGGTCTCCTGCAGAATGGCCTGCATACTCTCTCCCGTGGAAAGATCCCGACAACGGGTACAGGAGAGATTGATGGAGATGAAAAAGTCGGCATTCTGCTGGCGCCACTGCTGGGCCTGGGCACAGGCGGTACGAATGGTCCATTCCGTGATTTTACTGATCAAACCCAGCTCTTCGGCAATGGGAATAAAGACCGCAGGGGAAATCGAGCCCCTCTTGGGATGGACCCAACGCAGCAACCCCTCCGCACCCACAACCCGTCGGCTGGTCAGGTTGACGATCGGTTGATAGTGGATGACCAACTCCTGGCGCTCCAGGACGGTATGCAGGTCGCTTTCCAGCTCCATCCGCTCCTGGACTTCGGCGTGCATATCCTGGGTAAAAAAGCGGTAGCCATTCCGTCCGGCACTCTTGGCCCGGTACATGGCGATATCCGCATTGCGCAGCAGATCTTCCAGGGTGGCGGCATCGTCCGGGAAGATGGCAATGCCAATGGAACCGGAGATCATCACCTCTTGACCACACAGCATGAACGGGCTGACCAGTTGGGCCAGCACTTCAGCAGCCACCCGTTCGGCAAAGGGACCGCGGGCCATGTCCGGCAAAATGGCGGTAAACTCATCGCCACCCATACGAGCCACCGTATCGGACTTGCGCAAACAGCGTTGCAGACGGGCGGAGACTTCACGGAGCAGATCATCCCCCGCGCCGTGACCCAGTGTGTCATTGACCCACTTGAAACGGTCCAGATCAATAAACATCAAGGCCACCCGATGGGACTGGCGTCTGGCCCGGGTGACCTCCTGGCGCAGACGATCCATGAACAGGGTGCGGTTGGGCAAACCGGTCAGATTGTCGTGGTTGGCCTGGTGGCGAATATGTTCCTCATTCTTCCTGCGCTGGGAAATATCTTTCGCCACGGTGCAGAAAACCTGTGCCCCCTGCCAAAGCACCTGGGTCGTGGTGCTTTCCAGAATGCTCTCCTTGCCGTCCACACGCGCCACGGTCAAATCGGCAGGAATACCTCCCCCTTGCTGGGGATCCATGGCCTCCACCGATTGTTCGACACGTTTCCAGGCTTCCGGATGGAAAAAGTTTAACAGGGGTTGCTGCTGCAGGGATGCGCTGGATTCCATGCCAAAAAGATAATTCATCTCCTGGTTGGCGTAAAGAATCACACCATCCCGATGCAGCAGCACACCGGCTGGCAGGTTGCTGATCAGATGTTGGCAATCTGCCATGGTTTCCACTGTGGCGGAGGAGTGATCCATGGTCGATCCGGGAGTATGGGTCTGTTTCATGTCGTAGGCTATCCGTTTGTTCTTGCACAGGGAGGTGTAATGGGAAAACTGGCCATCTCCACGGCTCTCCGGTCGGCGCGGCCTTCCCCAAGGGGATAACGAACCGCTTTCAGCCAGACACGAGCCGCTTCTCCCATTCTAATGCTTTTCTTCGCCAATATAAACGATCTCCAGATCGGGCCAGACCGGTTTGACACTGGCCAATATCTCCCGCACGGCCCTGACGGGATCCCCATGCTCTTCCCAGTCGCTGATGGCCTGCTCACTCCCCATGCCAAACAGAGGCCACTCCCCCACATCATCCAGATAACTCTTGGCCAGGGCGAAGGCCCAATAAGGCAGATCGGCCTGGCTCTCCAGGTATGCGGTCAGGTGCACGCCATCCGCCGTGCCACCGGCCTGGGTAATCACCACCCAACGGGCCTGAGGGGTACTGACGAAAGCCGCCAACTGTTCCGGGTGAAGATGGCGGCCCACAGCCAACCAACGCGCCCGACGCTCCTCCGGGGACAACGGCGTTGTCGACGCACCCTGCTCCGATAATGGTTCCACAGCAACGCCCCTCCAGGCCGTGTCAGCCGGCCAGTTTGATCGTGGACGGCAACCAGCGGGCCAACAATTTTTTCAGGCTTTCCAGTTGCACAGGTTTATTCAACACATCATCCATCCCCGCCTCCAGACAGCGCGCCTCTTCTCCATGCACCGTCTTGGCCACCATGCCGATAATAGGCACGCGGGCCTGTTTGCTGATCGGGTTGCGAATGGTTTGGGCCGCCTGATAGCCATCCATGACAGGCATGTGGCAATCCATCAGCACCAGGGAACAGGACTCCTTCCGCATGAACGCAACCGCCTCCTGACCATTGGCCACTGTATGCACCACATAGCCAAGACAATGCAGTTGGATCTGGATGGCTTTCTGGATGACGGCATTGTCTTCGGCCAGCAGAATGCGGTGGCTGGCCGGGGTTGTGATGGCCGCATCCCGTGGGGTCAGGTCGCGACCGGCCAGGGTGCAAGCGGGCTCGTCCTGGTCTTTCTCCGCCTCTGGCCCCTCCGAGGGGGAGAGCGGCCCTGCACCCTGCTCCAGGCATGGCGGTGCCGCAGACTCCTCGGCACAGGCACGCACCTGAGCAAGCAAAGACTCCAACAGCCTGTCCCGTTGCATCGGCTTGCCCAAAATATCCACATAACCGGCCTGGCGCGCATCTTCCAAAAATTTTTTGTCGTCGTTGCCCGTCAACAGAATACAGCGCACGGCAGCCACCCCCGGCGTCTGACTCAAGGCGCGCACCAGAGAAAAATGGGCGCTGATCTGCTGGTCGTCCACCTGTTTTGGCAAAGAGATCAGCACCAGATGACACGGCGCATGGGTGGCGGTCTCCTGTTTCAGGTACGCCAGAACCTCCTCTGTGCTCTCCACCGAGGTGGCCTTCATGTGCCAACGCAGCAAAACGTTCAACAGCACCGTCTGACTGGTCTGCTGGGGATCGACGATCAAAATTTTGACACCTCGCAGGGAGGTACTGGCCAATGCGGGCAGAGGATCGCTCTCTGCTGTGCTGGCACGGGCCAGGGGAATGGCAAACCAGAAGAGGGAACCCCGCTCCTTGCGGCTTTCGTAACCGATCTGTCCCCCCATCAACTCCACCAGTCGGCTGGCAATGGAGAGCCCCAGACCGGTGCCACCATAGGGTCGGGTAGAGGAGCCGTCCACTTGGACAAAGGGTTGAAACAGTCGGTGTTGGTTGGCTTTGGGAATTCCGATACCGGTATCGGCCACCGCAAAGCAGAGGGTTACCTGGGATTTGGTCTTTTTTTCCAGACGAACCCGAATGGAAACTTCCCCTTTTTTGGTAAATTTGACCGCATTACCGACCAGATTGAGCAATACTTGACGGATTCGGGCCGGATCCCCCCGCAGCAGGGTGGGAATGCGATGGTATACGTTAAAAGTCAGATTGATGTTTTTACCCTGCACCTGGGGAGCGATCAAGCCGACCACCTCCTCCACCACTTTGGCCGGACGAAACTCCTCTGATTTGATCTCCAATTTGCCCGCTTCGATGCGGGAAAAATCGAGAATATCGTTGGCAATGGTCAATAAGGCCTGGGCCGTATCCCGTGCCGATGTGGCCCACTCCCGCTGCTCCTTGTTGAGCTTGCTGTCCAGCAGCAACTCGTTCAATCCGATCATGCCATGGATGGGTGTGCGAATTTCATGGCTCATGTTGGACAAAAATTCCGCTTTCAACCGCGCGGTCTCCAGGGCAATATCCTGGGCCTGTTTGATCTCCCGCTCCAGTTCCTGACGGCTGCTCAGTTCTTTAAAAACCGTGACGCTGCCAACAACCTGCCCGTTTTCCCACAGAGGGGAGGCGGTAAAAGAGACGGGCAACAGTCTGCCATTCCGATGCACAAACAGGTCATTTTCCACCGGATAGACCTGACCATCCTGGATGGATTTATAGACCGGGCAGGCTTCCAGAGGCACCACCTGCTCCTGGACCGGATGGTGATGGATCTTGTAGTGGGCGATGCTGCCCAGCAGCTCATCGGGCCGCCAACCGAGGATGCGCGCCCCGGCGGCATTCAGAAAGGTCAGCCGTCCGGCACCATCCAGGGTGAACACCCCCTCGTCCAGGTAACGGGTAATCTGTTCCAACTGGTTGCCCGATGGCGTGGAGGGCATGGAGTGCGCCGCAGGCGGAAGATCGTCGGGTTTCATATCCATACTCGTTGACGTATAGTGCCATGCACTGGAACAGGGAGCCTTTTTCGCTTAAAAATGTTGCCTGCGCCCAGCACACGAAGCAAAAAACAAGCCAATAACGACAGAAAGATTTCAGATGGAGGATCACCCGCTCTATGCCAGAATTACCGGAAGTGGAAACAATCTGTCGAGGCATTCGCCCATGCATCACCGGCCAACAGGTGGTGCAGGTGGTGGTACGCTGTGCCACCTTGCGTTGGCCCGTGCCGGTGACCGCCTTGCAGGAGGAGTTGCAGGGAGAGACCATTCAGCGGGTGGATCGACGGGGAAAATATCTGCTGCTCCATGCAGAACGGGGTTGTCTGATCGTTCACTTGGGCATGTCAGGCCGTTTGCACTGGTTGCCTTCCCCGCTGGAAGCAGGAAAGCATGACCATGTGGATCTGCGCTTTGCCGACGGAGGGTTGTTGCGTTTTACTGATCCCCGCCGTTTTGGTTCTCTGTCATGGAACCGTGGGCCGCCAGAGACGCATCCCCTGTTGGCACCCCTGGGGCCGGAGCCTTTGAGCGAGTTGTTCCATGCGCACTATCTCTGGCATAAGTTGCAAAACAGGAAAGTATCGATCAAAAATCTGTTGATGGACAGCCATATCGTGGCAGGAATCGGCAATATTTATGCGGCGGAAGCCCTGTTCCACGCCGGCCTGCACCCGGCTCGTCCGGCAGGATCGTTATCCCGGTCGCAGTGCCACTGTCTGGTGCAAAGCATTCAGGAAATATTGAAGCGCGCCATCGCCCAGGGAGGGACAACGGTGCGGGATTTTCGCCATGCCGACGGCAGCCAGGGCTATTTTCAACAAACGTTGGAGGTCTATGGACGACAGGGAGAGGCCTGCCGCCGCTGTGGTGCCACCGTGATCCGTCTGCGCCTGGGGGGACGAGCCTCGTGTTGCTGTCCCGAATGTCAGCGGTGACGATGGGAACTTATCCCTTCCATGCGTGTCTGAGCGACCGGGATGCGGGATCCACCCGCTTCGAGAAACACGTATTTCAATAAGAGGAACCCTTATCATGAAACCCAATGTTGGCGGTATGGATCGCATTCTGCGCATCGTGGTCGGCGCTCTCCTGCTCTCCCAGGCCTTTGTGGGGCTGCACACCCCGTGGGGTTGGGTGGGCGTTATTCCCATTCTGACAGCTCTTCTGAAGTTTTGTCCCTTCTACCCTCTTCTTGGTCTCAATACATGCCCCGCCAAACAGGAATAGTGGGCGCTTTACCTGTGGTGGATGGTCAGACCTGCGGGGAGGGCCGGGAGGGGATTATTCCCTCCCGGCGGGGCGCGGGGAGAGCGGGATCTTTTGGATGCGCACCGGCGTCACCTTGTATTCCGGACAGCGGGTATGTGTATCGCTGCCAGGACCGACCAACAGGTTTGTGCGGGTTTGAGGAAAGTGAAACGCCATGAAAACCACCCCCGGAGGGGTTTCTGCAACCACTTCCGCCTGCGCCGTCGTCTCTCCCTGGCGGGACACGATCGCCACGGTATCCCCGGAACGGATGCCAAGTTCTGCGGCATTGTGTGGATGGATGCGGATGCTCTCCTGCTGCGCGGCGACCAACGAGAGGATGGCACTGCGCCGGGTCATCGTTCCCACGTTATAATGGTAGAGCGTGCGGCCTGTGGTCAACAACAACGGAAAGGTCGGGTCGCATCCGCTCTCCGGCGGCTGCCACGGGGTTGGAGTCAGACGGGCCAGACCACGCAGGCAATCCCCTCCCCCATGCATCAGCCCGGTGCCCGGGTGATCCGCGTCCGGGCAGGGCCACTGCAAGAAACCGAGTTTGTGCAGCCGCCCTGTAGAAATGCCTCCCCAGTTGGGGGTCAGTTGCGCGATTTCGGCCAGGGTGCGATCCGCATCGAGACCCTCTTCAGAGGCATCGGCGCATCCCAGATCCCAGCCCATGCGTTTGGCCAAGGCCAGAACGATATCCCCATCGGTGCGTGCCTGACCCGGTGGAGAGACGGCCTGGAGCACCGGCTGCACCCGGCGGTCGCTGTTGACAAAGGTGCCTCTCTTTTCAAAAAAGCTGGCACCAGGCAGCACAACATGGGCAAAGCGGGCTGATTCACTCAAGAAAATCTCCTGAACAACAAGAAATTCCAGCTTTCTCAACGCCGCAGCCACCTGTGCAGAGTCTGGGTCGGACTGGGCCGGATCCTGCGCCACCAGATAGAGTCCCCGCAAGGTGCCTGCACGCGCAGCGGCAAACATCTCCGGCATTTTCATCCCCGGTTTGGCCGGGGGTTCCACCCCCCAAACCGCTTTGAAGCGGGCACGCATTTCTGGATTGGTCACAGACTGATAGTCTGTGGTGACGTTGGGCAGAGCCCCCATATCACAAGCACCCTGGACATTGTTTTGACCCCGGATGGGGCTGGCCCCGGTGCCTGGACGACCGATGTTGCCGGTCAAAATTGCCAAATTGATCAAACCGAAAGCGGCCATCGTTCCCTGGCACGCTTCGGTGATGCCCAACCCCCAGAGAATCTGTCCCCGTTGGGCTTGGGCAAACAAACGGGCAGCCCGGAAAATCAACTCTGCCGGGATTTCTCCCACCTGTGCCGCCCATTCCGGGGTGCAGGAGGCCAGAACGGGCATGAGGCTTTCCAACCCTTCCGAGTGGTCGGCGACAAAAGCGGCATCCAACCGTTTTTCGTCGAGGATCACCCGCTGCATGGCGTTAATCACCGCCACGTTGGAACCGGGTCGCAACGGCAGGTGCAGATGAGCCATGCGCGCCAGTTCGGTGCGACGCGGGTCAAGTACGATCAGGGTACAGCCGTTGCGCACGGCCCGACGGATGCGGGCACCGAGCACCGGATGGGACTCGGTGGGATTGGCTCCGACAATGAGCAACAGATCCGAGCGGTCGATCTCTTCAAAACCACTGGTTCCGGCTCCTGTGCCCAACGCCTCTCCCAGGGCAAAGGCGGATGGGGAGTGACACACCCTGGCACAGTTATCGATGTTGTTGGTGCCCAACACCACGCGGGCGAACTTTTGCAGCACATAGTTTTCTTCGTTGGTGCAGCGTGCAGAGCTGACCACGCCCAGGGATTCCGGACCGTGGGTATCGCGGATGGTCGCAAAACCTTCGGCGATCCGTCCGAGGGCGGTCTGCCAATCACACGCTTCCAGTACGCCCTGGGCGTTGCGAATCATGGGTCGGGTGAGGCGGTCCGGGGAGTGGACAAAACCATGGCCGAACCGCCCTTTGACACACGCATGTCCCTGATTGGCCGAACCTGCCGGATCCGGCTCCACGCGCACAATCCGGCCTTGCTCCGTCGTGACTTGCAACCGGCAACCCACCGCACAGTAGCCGCATGTGGTGGCCACGACCCGCTCCCCGACTTGGCGGGCCAACACACTAGGCTCGCGGATCGCCCCGGTGGGACAGACGGCCAAACAACCACCGCAGGCCACACACCCCGCCTGTTCCAACGACGTGTCGGCCCCGGCGATCACCGCCTGCTTTTCTCCTCTGCCCATCATGCCCAGCACGTCCGCTCCCTGCACCTTCTGGCACACAGAGACGCACAATCCACACTGGATGCACAGGCTGGGTTGCCGATGGATGAAGGGGTGACGCGTGTCGATGATCTCTACGGTGGGTTGCGGGTTGGCAAGGAGCTGGAAACCCAGTTCCATGGCCAGAGTTTGCAGACGGCAACGCCCTTCCACCGGGCAGATCGCGCAACGGAGCGGGTGGTTGCGCAGCAGCAGACGCATGGCCCAGTGCCGCGCCGTCTGCAGTTCGGAGGTGGTGCTGCGGTAACATGCACCGGGCGTCACCGTGGTTTGACAGGCATGCACCAAGCCGCGCCCGACCTCTTCTACCAGACAGATACCACAGCGTCCCCCATGGGGCACGTGCTCCCAATGGCACAGGGTCGGGATCGCAATCCCCAGTTCTCGCAAGGCATGCAAGAGCCGCGTTCCCTCGGGCAGATGAACGACCCGGCCATCGATTTCCACGCGGATCACGGCATCCACACCATCACAAACAGAATCGTTTTACCTTCGATCATTCCGTGCTCCCAATCAGGGTAACAGGGTCCATGGAGCGCATCCATGTCCGCATGCTATCACAGTTGAGAAGGGTTCACAAACTTGACAGTGTCCATTGACTGACAGGTCACGCTCCCGTACACTGCAGCGGTCGCGGCGTCGCGGATCCTCCATACGTTTGAACGAGAAGAGCGAATCGATGAAGATAATAGTCATTCTGTTTTTGGGTCTGTTGTTGGCGTTGACTGGTCGTGTTGAAGCCATGGATGTGGGCGAGCGTGCGCAGGTTTCCTGGAAGGGGACATGGTATCCGAGCAGGGTACTGGATGTTTCCGGAAATCGTGTGTTCATTCACTATGATGGCTACGAAAGCAGCTGGGATGAGTGGGTCACCATGGATCGTGTCAAGATCGAGGTGTTATGGAAAGGTCAGTGGTACAAAGCCAGGGCGTTGCGGTCTGATGATGGCTATGATGTGTTGATCCATTATGACGGTTATGACAGCAGTTGGGATGAGTGGGTCACCATGGATCGTATCAGGGCCGCCAGGTAAAGAGGTCGTGACTCTCCTGTTGAAGTCTTGACAAGAGCACAATGCCCACACAGTAGAAGGGGGAGAAGCGGCACCGTACTTGCCGGTTGTGATGGCAGCATAAACAACAAGGCGTTCCCCCCCATGCCTGACCATTTTTCCGGTCAATACAGTGTGGGAGGATGAACGGTAACATCTTTGAAACCGGATAGCCCCCATGAATTGGCTGAACCGCTTGTTGATTTGGCAAAGATTTGCCCTCGGATTTGTTATTGTCGGGTGTTTTTTCTTCTTCATCGTGTTCATCTACCACTTCAGCATGAAGCAGATCGGAGAGAGCTATGAGCATGTTCTGGATGTGGATTTTTCAAGATTTTCAATAGGATATAAATTATCTCATATTCTTTCTCAAATGAGAGATGTAGAATACAACTTTCGCATCACACCAAAAGACGAACTCTCGGAAGACCACCAAAACTACTACAACGATTTTCTGGAAAAACTGGTCAAACTCACCTTGCTGGAGCAAGAGTCCGGCGATGCAGAAAGCTTGAAAGTTCCCACAGGAATTGCCGATCAAATCAAGATGTATCGGGAGGCCTTCGTCGCCACCGTGGACGCTTGGCGCGTCAAAGGAATGAAGGAGGGTGCCGGGTTGCGCGGGCAACTGTCGGAAGATGTCAAACGCTCTGAGCAGGCCATCGATCGACTGGCCCTCTCCTCCCACGGTGACACAAACGGTAACATATGGCGGGATTTTTACCAGGTTCGCAATCTGGAGGAGAGCTATTTCCAAACCCTTGATGCCCAGTACGCCGATTCGCTTGTTCGGTTGATCGAAGAGATTCGGGGCCGGTTGGGAAGCAGCCCGGTTTCCGACGGACTGCCGGTTGCGGTCACCCTGGAGACCTATCGCGACCATTTTTTGGCAATGGTCGAGCAGGATCGTCGCATCCAAGAACTCAGCGAGGCGATGGAAGAAGCAAATCATGCCATTGAATTTTTGGTAGAATATCATTTCAGTCGGGTGGCTCAGGACACACACAAGGCCTCCGAGTCCACCCAGGCATTTGGCCGAGAGCGAACCAGATTGGCTTTCGCAATGGCCACTGTTTTGATCGTCCTGATGATCGGAATTGCTTTTCTCCTGGTGGTCGGTGTGGTGCGTCCCATTTCACGGGTGACACGTGCCATGCTCCATGTCTCGGATGGTCACCTGGATTCGCAGGTTCCCGTGGTGGGAGTCGACGAATTGGGCCAGATGGCAACCATTTTCAATACCATGGCCATGCAGTTGCGGGCTGCCCATAACGGTCTGCAAAACGAACAGGAAAAGCTGACCACCATTCTCCTCAGCGCACGCGAGGGTATTGTGGGAACCGATCGGGATGGCAGGGTGGTTCTGGTCAACCCCGCCGCCGTGCGATTGTTGGAAAAATCCGAAGAGACCATCATCGAGGGGGGCTTCTTGAATCTGCTGGATGATCCCGACTATGTCCAGCAGTTTTTGCTCCGCGCTGGCATCGATATGCCGGATACCTTGTTTTATAAAGGAAAAGTGTTAAACTTTTTTGCCGCCTCCATCGAGGACAGAAACGGCGAAGTGGTTGGTTCTGCCGCGCTGATACGGGATGTCACGGAAGAGAAAAAACTGGAGCGCATGCTGCGGGATCTCTCCAATACCGACGGGCTGACCCAACTGCTCAATCGCCGTCGTTTTGACGAATTGATGCAGATCGAATTTCAACGGGCCAGGCGGTATGGCATGCCGTTGGGGTTGTTGCTGTTCGATGTGGATCATTTTAAAAAATTCAATGACACCTATGGGCATGACCAGGGGGACCGGGTGTTGCAGGCCCTTGCCAAAACCATGATCCATTCCTTCCGGGACGTGGATTTTTGTTGCCGTTATGGAGGTGAGGAATTTTGCGTCATCACCCCCAATACGGCGACTCCAGGCCTGTTGATCGCGGCGGAGCGGTTTCGGGAAAAGGTGGAGGCATTAGTGATTGATGGATTGAAGGTGACCATCAGTATCGGCGCCGTGGTCTATCCTCTTCACCTCCCCCATGCCAAGGGGCCTGCAGAACTTTTCAAAGCGGCGGACGATGCCTTGTATGCTGCCAAACGAGGGGGGCGCAACCAGGTCCGTGAGGCCTCTCTTCAGGAAGGTTCCGGAACAGCAGCAACAAAGGCATGAGTGTCAAGATGGGTCGGATGGGCTCCCTTTTTTGGAAGGCAAGGCTATGATCATTTTTGCAAGGGGGGTGGGGCACCACCTGGGGTCACGACCTTCTTCCCGTTGCCTGCGCTCCCTCCCGGCCATGGGACTGATTGCCATGATAACGTGGGTTGCTCCGGGGACGGTTTGCGCAAAGATGGACGCCGTCACCGCTCTTGAAGTGTTGAAACGCAACGACTGCACCAAATGCCATTCTGTACAAAAATCCAAGAACGGTCCTTCGTACACCAAGGTCTCAAAAAAATACAAGGGTGACGCCCAGGCCGAGGAAAAGCTCTACAAACATCTCACCACCACCCCCAAGGTCAAACTGGAGGATGGCACCGAAGAGGAGCATAAAAAGACCGATTTCAGCGATCCGGAACATCTGAAAGAGTTTATCCGCTGGATATTGTCCCTGTAGTGAGGCGTGTCGGCAACCGCTTTGAACAATGACGGAGGAGGAAGCGTGAAAAGATTGCGTGATGCGCTGATGGTGTTTTTTGCCGCCATGTGCTGGGTGGTGCCGCTTCTGGCGGAGGAGGAAGAGAAGGAACCGAAAAAAGATGTCGTCCTGCGGGATGACGCCGAGTGCACCTTTTGTCACGAGGAGGAGGACTCCATTACCCTGCTGGCCATCGGCAAGGGCAGACACGGCACTCTGGCAGATCCCCGCACCCCCACCTGCACGAGTTGTCACGGCTCCAGTCGGGACCATCTGAAAAAGCCCCCCGGACAAGGGGATAAACGTCCCAGGCCGGACATCACCTTTGGACGGCGTTCCCCCGCCATCCGTCCTGATGCCCGCATCGACGAGGATTTTGGCAACTTCAAAAGCTCCGACACGCCGGCAGAGAGCATCAACAAGGTCTGTGTCGCCTGTCATCAAGGGGAAAAATTGCTTTATTGGTCCAGCAGTGCCCACGCCAGCCAGGAGGTGGCTTGCACCCATTGCCACGAAATTCATACCGATCATGACCGGGTGCTGGACCTGCGAAGCCAACCCAATGTCTGTTTTGGTTGTCATAAAAGCCAGCGGGCCCTCTTCAACCGCCCCTCCCATCACCCGGTTCCCGAAGGAAAAATGGCCTGCTCCAACTGCCACAATCCCCACGGCTCCGCAGGCCATAAATCGTTAAAGTTTGACGGGATCAACGAGACCTGCTACCAGTGCCATATGGAAAAACGCGGTCCTTTCCTCCATGCTCATCCCCCGGTGGCGGAAAACTGTCTCATCTGTCACAACCCCCATGGAACCGTGGTAGCGGATTTGCTCAACTATCGCCCCCCTTACCTCTGTCAGGACTGCCACAGCGACACCGGACATCGGGGACAGGTGGCGGGTTTGCCCAGTGGCCGCACGACGGCCAGTACCCTGTTGGGAACCGTCGCCCGTGGTTGTTTGAAATGCCATACCAACATTCATGGCAGCAACAGTACCGAAAATGCCACGAGTTCCGGACGTTTCCGCCGATGATCAAACGCTTGGGAGAACCAGAACGATGCGCTCTATGACGCTTGCACTGGCCGGGGCAGCCTGCCTGGCGACCGGTTTGTGGGGATCGGTTCCAGCTCGCTCCGAACCGGAGGAAAACCGGGAAGAGCGGGAGGGGATCCGAGAGATGAGCCCCACCGCCGCACCCTTCGTCAAACCGGAAAGCGCCGTTTCGGTGGGAGTCGGCTATCAGGGGGGCCATCGGGAGCAGTTGGGAATGTTTGATGGGCAAACGGACAGCGACGGGCGGTTGTTGCTGGATGCCCAGATTCGCAAACGGGATGAGGCCACCGGCACCTGGGCCACGGCTCTGGGGCGCAACCTGGGGTTGAATGACAACCGGGATGTCAAACTGGGGTATGAAAGGCAGGGAAACTGGGGGGTCAACCTGGAATACAGCGAAACGCCTCGCCTCGCCCCCTATTCCGTCAATACCAAGATTGCGGGACTGGGCACCACCCATCCCGTCATCCCCAAAACCAGCACAAATCCACCCACCAACACGACCTATGGTAATGGAGCCAATTTTCAAATCGGCACCGATCGTGATCGATTTTCTCTGAACGCTTTTCGTCTGTTCAGCAATAAAGTCAAATTCAATTTGGGCTTCCGCAATGAAGTGAAAGAGGGCACGAGGCAGTGGGGCAAGGGCAGCGCCCCCGAATTTCTCGTGGAGCCGATCCATTGGGAGATGCGCCAGTGGGAGCCCACCTTGAGTTATACAGGTGAGCAATGGCAATGGTTGGGCGGCTACAGCGGCAGTTGGTTCAAAAACGGCAATACCCTGGTGGATGTGACCTACCAGGGAGACAATCCGGCCACTCTGGCCAACCATACCTATCTGAGCCAACCCCTGGACAACGAAGCCCACCAGTTGTTTCTCAGCGGGGGATATAACATCACCCCGGAGACCCGCAGCACCTTCAAGTTTGCCCACACCCGTGCATTACAGAATGAACCCTTTCCCACCAGCACGATAACCGGTTTGCCTCTGGTGGCGGCCCTCCCCACCCGGCTTTCCCGGTCCGGGGCCCCCTCCAGCCTGCAGGGAGAGGTGGACACCACTTCTGTTTTGTTGGGATTGACGGCCCGCCCCTGGTCCAAACTGAGCGTGACCACCCGGCTGCGCTATCAGGATATCCATGACAAAACCCCCACTTGGCTGGTGGCCACTCTTCCCAACCCACCCGCCCTTCCGACCACCCAGGTCCACTCCACCCCTCTTTCCAGCAGAACCATTACCGGTCAACTGGAGGGTATCTATCGGCTGCCCTATCACATGCTCCTGACCGGGGGGGTCGAACACAGGGATCAAAAACGGCAGATTCCTTTCGGCAATGATATTGTCCGGGACGGCAAGGATGATGAAAGGTTTGTCCCCTGGCGGTCCGAGTTGGATGAGACCACCTACAAGATTCAAGTACGTCGCCATCTGTCGGAAACCGTCAATGGTTCCCTGGGCTTTGAACACAGCGTGCGGGAGGGAGATCCATATATCCGTTCTGTCAAAATTTTGGGTAACATCCGGCCATTTTTTATCGAAAACCGGGAGCGGGACAAACTCCGTTTTTCCACGGACTGGCGTCCCATGGAGCGACTCGGCCTCCAGTTTAACGTGGACAACATTCTGGACCGCTATGACCTGGACCAGAACGCCTATGGTCGGCAAAAGAGTTATTCCCAACTCTATTCTGTGGATGCGGATTATGCGCCCACGGACAAATGGCTGTTGACGGCCTGGTATTCCTACGACACCGCCAAAACCTGGCAACACAGTGGTCGTTGGAGCCAACCCGCCAATGCGGCTGCCCTCATCCAACATGAAGCGGACAAGGAGTCGTTGCTGACAGATATGGGCAGTTCCGTCGGTTTGGGCATGCGCCACCAGTGGGATGAACACGTCAAGCTGGGTATCAACTTCCAGCGGTCACAGACCCGCTCTTCCTTCGAAGACAGAGTGACGGTCGATCCCACCGCGACGGCCCGGAATGCCTATCCAACCAGCGGGGGGGTCACGGTCTCTCCCCTGGCCGATATCACCAGCCCCATGACCCGTCTGAACGCCTTTGCCGAATACAAAGGGTGGGGACCGGGCACCCTGCGCGGTGAATTCATTCATGAACGGTGGCGTACCGATGACTGGACTTGGCAAACCAGTGATGGAAAACCTTTTGTATACGGCACCACCACGGATGGCACCCTGATCTCCAGAGTGGACGATCAAACCTCCCATTATGTCGGGTTGCGCTATACGACCCATTTTCAGTAAAGGCTCTTGCAGCCGTTGTTTTTGACTGGGCATTCAGCGGACAAGCGAGCAAAAAGGTTCATGAACAGCGGTATCATCCTATTTTTATATTTTATATCAAATGTTTGCTGGATGATTTTCTCTGGCGTTTCCGTGAGCGTGGCGGGGGAGGTGCCGGTAGAGAGTGGTCACCCCCATGTACTTGCGGATAATCGCGCCTGCTGGGAGTGTCACGACGGCAATCGAATCATCGTGCCCTCTCTGGAAGAGTCCACCGCCCTCTCACCCAGCACGCCACCTCTGACGGCAATCATTCCCGATCTCTATGCCCGCAGCGTGCATGGGCGGATGCTGTGCATCGACTGTCATCGCCGTATTCTTCGCATCAAACCGCCACACCAGGAAGATGAACCGGAAAAAGTGGGGTGTGCCCGTTGTCACGCCGAGCTGGCGCGCAGACCACAGCCGGGTGCGACCACACCCGGTTCCCCCCGCATGGCGGAGATGATGCGCACCATTGAGCACTACAGCCGTTCGGTGCATGCCTGCGCCAATCAGGATGATCACGAACAGGTGAATGCTACCTGTCATGAATGCCACGACAGCCATTTTTTCAATATGCCCTCCGACAAAAACAGCCCGGCCTACGCCGACACACGATTGGTCATTCCGCAACTGTGTGGCAAGTGTCACGACGAGCAGTTGGAGAGCTATACGACCTCTGTGCATGGGATGGAATTGCTGACCAAAGGCAACCCCAAGGCGGCTGTGTGTACCGATTGTCACCCGGCACACCGGAGCACGGGAGCCTATCTGGGGGCCTTCAAGTTGCAGAGCGCCGACACCTGTGGCAGCTGTCATCCGCACAGTCTCAGCACCTATCGCGGCACGTATCACGGGAAGGTCATGCGGTTGGGTGATCACTACACCGCGAAATGTTTTGATTGCCACGAAAGTCACAAGACGCTGGCTGTGAAAGATCCCCGATCCACCCTCCATCCCGATAACCGTTTAAAAACCTGCCAGAAATGCCATGACGGCAGGCGCCGCCCCCTGGCGACGGCGGGCTTTGTCTCCTTTGCCCCCCATGCCCATACCATGGATTATGACCGCTATCCCCAAATGTGGATCGCTTCCCGATTCATGAGCGGGCTTTTTTGGAGTGTACTGCTCTTCTTTTGGCTCCACTCCGCCCTGTGGTACTACCGGGAGAGACGGGAACGACCGCCATCCGGTCCGCCTGTTTCCCTGGCACACCCGCTTGTCAGCAAGGTCCGGGGTCGTCATGTGCGCCGTTTTTCCCTCCTGTGGCGGGTGGCGCACCTGCTTTTTGCTCTGGCGGTCATGACATTGCTGCTGACAGGCATGACCCTGCTCCAGTCTGGTGCTGTGTGGGCCCCTGTTCTGGTCAAACTGTTGGGAGGAGTGCAACAGGTCGGTCTGATCCATCGCCTGGCGGCACTCCTGTTGACCACCCTTTTTGTTGCCCACCTGGCCTATCTCCTGCGGCATCTGCTGCGCAATCGGTCGTTCCCGTGGTTTGGACCGGATTCCCTGCTGCCTGCATGGAAAGATGTGACCGACTGTCGCGACATGTTCCGATGGTTTTTGGGACAGGGGAGCAAACCCCGTTTTGACCGCTGGACCTATTATGAAAAATTTGACTATTGGGCCGTTTTCTGGGGCGTCTTCATCATGGGAAGCAGTGGAATTTTATTGGCTTTTCCACATATTGCCGGACAATATCTCCCGGGATGGTCTTTGAACGTCGCCACGCTTGTGCATGGAGAGGAGGCGCTCCTGGCGGCGCTCTTTCTGTTTACTGTCCACTTTTTCAACAACCATTTTCGCCCGGCCAAACAGTCACCACCGGACATTGTCATGTTTACCGGCGGCCAGACATTGGAGGCGTTGCAACGGGACCATCCGGCCCAATTGGAACGTCTGCTGGCTTCTGGAAGGCTGGAGCAGCATCTGGTGGATCCCCCCTCTCCCCTGGCAACAACAGCTGCTCAACTGTTGGGACTTCTGCTGATCTTCATCGGTTTAGCCTTGTTGTTCGCGATTGTTGGCCCCTATTTTTGGGGCCGATAACCGGTGGAGGAGTCAACGCCACAGCACCCGGACTCTTCTCCCGGATCCCGGTACGTTGGCCCGCCACGGGATTACCCCGGAAACGGGGGACAACCCGGGTGTCACATTTGCCGTGCTGACCCAGCCAACCCGGTTTCAACCAGAGGCTTTTCGCTTGATTCTGCCCTGACAAACAGCCAATGGGTGGAATCAGAAAGGTTTTCCTGAAATCGATAGCCCCCTTCCGTGAATGCCTTCAAGGCGTTCGGTTCTGTCAATCTCCGGGTGATCATGAAGCGGGCCATGGCGCCACGGGCGCGTTTGGCCCGCAGGCTGATTGTCAGCAATTTTCCCTGACGCAGCTCCTTGAACAGAGGTGTGATCATGGGCACATCTCGAACCGCCTTGATATATTCCTCGGAAGCCAGATTGATCACCGTGCGGTTCACCGCCAGGGAAGCGATGTATTCTGACAAACGTTTTCCCCAGAAGGCATAGAGATCCCGACCCCTGTCGGTGGCAAGAGGTGAACGCATCTCCAGTCGGTAGGGTTGAATCAGATCCAGAGGACGGAGCACCCCGTACAGACCGGAAAGAATACAGAGCGACTGTTGGGCGGTCTGCCAATCATCCGAACGCCACGACGCCACATTCAGATCCTCATAGGTGTCCCCCCGGTACATTTCGGCGGCATATTTGCCCGCCGGACAGGCAGGATCTTCTGAAAATCTCTGCAACCGCTCTGCATTGATCCTGGCCAAGACCGGGCTGATGTCGAGCAGTTTTCCCAGCTCTTCTTCGTTCCGTTTTTTCAGCTCTCTGGCCAATTGGATGGCATCATTCCAAAAAGCTGGCTGGGTTCCCGGCATATCCCGTCGAGAGGGCGAGGTGTTCAAGGTTTTGGCCGGGGAGATCAGGAGGAGCATGAGGTTTTCCTTTTTCATCGGTTTTCTTCGACCACACGCTACAACGCTGGAGTTTGACTTGCAAGTATCTTAACATGCGTGGGCGGTTTGCAGCATGCACGCCGCATCGGCCTCCTGTCGCATCATACTCCTGTGAGACCTCATGGACCCTGTTACCCATGCCCTGCTGGGCGGCACGATGGCCGTCTTGTTTACCCCTCGCCCCCGGTTGATCACGGCCTCTGTGGTGGGTGGGTGCGCTGCCTTGCTGGCAGACCTGGATGTGTTGATCCACTCCAGCCAGGATCCTTTGCTGCAACTGGAGTTTCACCGTCAGTTCACCCATGCCCTGCTCTTCACGCCTGTGGGGGGGTTGGTGGCTGCTCTGCTGCTCTGGTGGTGGGCCAGGGGGCGCGCGACTTTCCGGCAAACCTGGATGATGGGGTGCTGGGGGTATGTGACCGCCGGTCCTCTGGACGCCTGCACCAGTTATGGTACACAACTGCTTTGGCCCTTTTCCGACCTGCGTATCGCCTGGAGCATCGTGCCGGTGGTAGAACCGGTGACCACGATACTGCTGGCGATTTTTTTACGTCTGGCCCTGCTCCGGCGTCGCAGGCGGTGGGCGGTTGTGGGCGGAATAACGCTGGGGTTGTGGTTGGGGGTGGCATGGCTGCAACACCAGCGGGCCATCGACATGGCCCTGTTCTGGGCACAACAGCGGGGCGACCCGGTTGAGGTGTTGCACGTCAAGCCCACCCTGATGAATCTGGTTTTGTGGCGGGCTGTCTACAAAAGCGGCCCAGACATCCAAAGTGTCGCGTTGCGTCCGGGGTTGTGGGAAGAGGCGCGCCTCTATCCGGGAGAGCGTGCCCGCTGGATCGATCCGACCAAACCGCTGCCGGGCATTCCGATGGAGTCGGTTCTGGGGCAGGATGTGCGCCGTTTTGTACGCCTTTCCGACCATTTTGTCGTGATCCATCCCCGCCATCCCCAGGTACTCGGCGATGGACGGTATGCCATGCTGCCCCACACCATCGATCCGTTGTGGGGGATTACCCTGGATCCGAACCGTCTCGAGCGGCACGCTCCTTTTGACACTTTTCGCGCCTGGTGGCCGGAAAATGCCGGTGTTCTTCTGCACATGCTGTTGGGCAGAGAGGGCGTTCCTGCGGCGCGCACTGGCATCAAAATCCGCCAATCCCATCACCTTTTCCCCCTGCACACTGGCCTGCGCCCTGGCAAAGGTCACCAGGTGTTCCGGGCCACGGCAGAGGCGGTCGTGACGGGTGTCAAGCGACACGAACAATTGACCCCCTGACGACATGAAGAATTGATCCCCTCTCCCGGTCAAACCGGTTGATTGTTGGCTGCCAATGTCCCGGGCTTCAGTAGACCGGAACGCCGTTTTTCCCGCAAACAGGGCGTTGTTGCATGATTCGCATGGAACACCAGCCACTTGACTGGGATACAGATTTCTATAGTAATACACCTATCCCAACACTATATAATATAAATCGTTTTTTTAAAAATATCTCATCGATTCTTCCAAAACCCAATAATACCAGATATCTATCATTGAAACCCTTTTACAATCGGGATCATCTCTTCCATTAAAGCATCGACCGAAGATAGCGACTTGAAAGCCTGAACAATCAAAAAGCGGGTTGTTCGAGACATAACTTTAGATATAGAGGCGTGAGACTTTAGCATCTTATACAAAAAAATCATCACAACATTTTCTTCGTTGTGGCCGGTTTCCACCAAAATAACCAGTTTTTCCATGATTTCCTGTGGAACGCCCATAGCAGATAGATCCGATAATGATCGAACTTGCAATGTCTTGACAAAAACGCCATGTGCAGCCTCCAGGTTCCTGAAAAATTCTCTGGAATCAACATATCCAACTGGTATTGTAGGAAGCTGTCTTTGCGTGTCTTCAATGCTGGATTGACGATTAAATACTCTTATCATTCTAAATAATATCACTATCTTCTCTGATGCATTCTGGAAAATGCTATCGTCTATCATTTTTTTTGAAAAATTACTGGGACGTCCATTCTGAA
This sequence comes from Magnetococcales bacterium, assembly GCA_015229095.1. Taxonomy (GTDB): domain Bacteria; phylum Pseudomonadota; class Magnetococcia; order Magnetococcales; family Magnetaquicoccaceae; genus Magnetaquicoccus. Next base: position 32,418 of record JADGCE010000014.1, read on the forward strand.
TGCTGTCATTATCCGGCATGACCCGACGGCAAAAAGTAGGTACATCATAGGATTCCCCTAATTTTCCAATCCCTCCCCATCCAGCAGATAGCATCCCATCGATTTTGCGCAACTCAGGTAGGTAATTCACTTTTTGGTCGTCATGCCGCATATCCAGAACCAAATAGTGTGTGTATGCACTAACCAATTGGTAGCGTATAGCAATTTGTGCTGCAGATAACGGATTTGTAATATTCAGCATGCGTTGATGGGCTGCCAGCCGGGCTGTCAGGGAGGTGTGATTATTTGGAACTTCCTGGTTTTGAGATATTGGGGAAATTTCCACAGATTCTTCCAGCACTCGACCATCCTCCATGGTCAGAACAAGTTTCAGTTCCCCAGCTGGTTTCTCGGCAAATCGGTTGAAAATATGGACAGTATCTCCCGAATAGATGGCGCTAACATTGACATCATCCATCGGATTTCCCGGCCATATGATAT
>JADGCE010000134.1 GCA_015229095.1 Magnetococcales bacterium
CCCCTGGTGGGGTCGGGGCAACGCCCCCATCCGTGGCCCAAACGATGATCAAGGCCCAAAGGACTGTTTTTACGCGCCCGGTTGTGCCATGATGGGCACAGAATTCGCTTTGACGCAGCTGCCATGAGGGTGACATGTGGAGAAAAGTGCTCCTGTGGGGGGGGATGATGGTGCTCCTTGCCCTGTTGCTGGCCGGGGTCTGGTTGCGGGCCTGGCCGGATGTGGAGATGGGCAGACGGTTGGCAGAAAACAACTGCGCCATCTGCCATGATCTCAGCGAGACCCGGAAACACAAAAAAGGGCCCTATCTGTGGGGGGTGGTGGATCGGGCCGCCGGTTCTGTGGATTTTGCTTACAGCGCCGCCTTTCTGGGGGTGGTGCAGGAGAGGCCGTTTGTCTGGGATGAGAGCCATTTGCAGCGTTTTATCACCGATCCGGCCCTGTTTGTCCCCATGACACGCATGGCCCAGCGGGACTCTGCCCATCCCCTGGCCTTTGAGGGGATCGAGAGTGCCGACAATCGCCGGGATCTGATCGCCTATCTGCGGCGGTTGAAATGAGGGCAAACCCCTCTGGAGACCCGCCGGGGGCCGTGACGCCCCCCAGCCCCCGGCGCAAGTAAAAAATGTGAATAGCCCCCCCCAATGCCGTTGGCTTGACCGGGGCGCCCCGTTTCCCTGTTTTCCATAGGTGCCGTCTGGTGAGCAAAAAAAAAGACCGCGCTGCACGTGCTGATCTCCATCTGACCTCCCCCCCTCCCGATATTGCCAATAAAGATCTGCTGATCCGCTTTTTGCGTATTGTGTGGCCCTATCGCTGGTATCTGATCCCGGCCTTTGTGTGCATGCTGATCCTGGCCGCCACCAACGGCGCCATCGCCTTCCTGGTGCAACCGATCCTGGACAAGGTGTTCATCGAACAGGATACGGTGATGCTCTCCTCTCTGCCCATGGTGGTCATGCTGCTGTTTGCGCTGCGGGGGGTGGTCTATTTTTCACAATCCTATCTGATGGAGATGGTGGGGCAGCGGGTGGTGCGGACGCTGCAGGTGCGCCTCTACGCCCATCTGATGGCGATGGATTTGGGATTTTTTCACGCCAATGCCACCGGCGGCATTATTTCGCGTATCACCTATGACACCAACATGCTCAAGGTTGCTGCCGCTTCCGTGACCTCCAACCTGCTGCGGGAGGGGTTTACGGTTATCTTCCTGCTGGGGGTGTTGTTCTATCGGGATTGGCAAATGGCGATGGTTTCCCTGGTGGGGTTGCCGGCTGCCGGGACGATGATCTATCTGTTTGGCCGGCGGATGCGCCGGCTCAGCCAGGTGCGTCAGGAGCTGATGGGGGGGGTGACGGCCCACCTGGAGGAGAGCATTTCCGGACAGCGGATTGTCAAGGCCTTCGGGATGGAACGCTATGAACGTGCCCGTTTTCGCCTGCTGAACAGAACCCTCCTCGCCAACAATCTGCGGGCGGCCAAGGTGCGCTCCATCTCCAGTCCGGCCATGGATATGATCGCCGGTTTTGCGGTCAGTGCGGTCATTTTGTACGGGGGGCAGGCGGTGATCGCGGGCACCACCACCACCGGCACCTTTTTTTCATTTATTACCGCATTGTTGATGGCCTACGATCCCATCAAGAGCCTCACCACCATCAACAACCAGTTGCAGGAGAGTCTGGCCGCTGCCCGGCGGGTTTTCACGGTGATGGATCTGCAACCGGTCATTCGGGATGCTCCAACGGCGCAGCCCCTGGCCCCGCTGCGGGAGACGATTCAGTTTGACAATGTGTGCTTTCGTTACCGGGAGGGGCTGCCGCATGTGCTGGATGGCATCAACCTCACCATCCGGGCCGGGGAGCGGGTCGCCCTGGTGGGACACAGCGGCAGCGGCAAGAGCACCCTGGTCAACCTGGTGCCGCGCTTTTTTGATGTGACGGAGGGGGCGGTGCGGATCGACGGGGTGGATCTCCGCCAGGTGACCCAGCGCACGCTGCGGTCGCAGATTGCGATTGTGACCCAGGAGGTGATCCTGTTCAACGATACGGTGCGCAACAACATTGCCTATGGCGATCGCAACCGCTCCCCGGAGGAGCTGCGGGCGGCGGCGCAGGCGGCCAACGCCCTGGAGTTTATCGAAGCGATGCCGGAGGGGTTTGAGACGGTCATCGGCGACCGGGGGGTTCGTCTGTCGGGGGGGCAGCGGCAACGGCTCTCCATCGCCCGCTCTTTGCTGAAAAATGCCCCCATCCTCATTCTGGACGAAGCCACCAGCGCCCTGGACAGCGAAAGCGAGCGCACTGTCCAGGAGGCGTTGGAACGTCTGATGGAGGGGCGCACCAGTCTGGTGATCGCCCATCGGCTCTCCACGGTGCAACATGTGGATCGCATTGTGGTGCTCCGGGATGGGCGCATCATCGAGGAGGGCAGTCATGCCGATCTGCTGGCTTTGGAGGGTGAGTATGCCCGTTTCCATTATCTGCAATTTCAAGAACGAGAGAAGGCGTGCCAGCCCCGGACGTAACCCCTCCTGCCCGCATTCTGGTCATTAAAGCCCGCCATCTGGGTGATGTTTTGTTGACCGGGCCGCTCTTTTCCGCCTTGCGAGGCCGCCATCCCCAGGCGTGGCTGGTGGCCCTGGTGAAGGGGGAGTGTGCTGCCATGCTCGCCGGGCATCCCCATGTGGATGAGGTGTTGACCTTTCCGCAGCGGCAGGCGGGGGAGGGGAAGGGCCCTTTTTTTGTGCGGCAGTGGCGTTGGTTTGCCGCCTTGCGGGCCCGGCGGTTTGACTGGGTGATCAACACCACGGAGGGGGATCGGGGGATTGTCACCGCTTTTTTGGCGGCTGCGCCCCGTCGCTCCGGGGTGTGGCTCAGGAGGGAAAAGTGGTGGCGGCGACTGCTGCTGACGGAGCGTGTGGATGATCAGGCGGCCACCGCCCATACGGTGTTGCGCAACCTGCACATGGTCGGAGCCGGGGCGAGGCCGGAGGTGCGCCGGGTCGAATGGCGGGTCTCTGTGGAAGAGAGGGCCACGGTGCGGGCACGATTGCTGGAACAGGGGTGGGATGGTCAGCAACCCCTGATCCAGGTGCATCCCACCTCCCGTTGGCTGTTCAAATGTTGGACCGACAGCGGCATGGCGCATGTGATTGATTTTTTACAGGGAGAGGGATATCGGGTGGTTTTGACCGGCGCCCCTTCCCCGCAGGAACGCTACAAAAACAGCCGGATTGTTTCCCTCTGCCGTCGTCCGCCCATCGATATGAGCGGTCGTTTGACGGTGCGGCAGTTGGCCGCCCTGACCGCCCGCTGTCGGCTCTTTTTTGGGGTGGATACCGCCCCCGCCCATATGGCTGCCGCCCTGGATGTGCCGGTGGTGGTGCTGTTCGGTCCTTCTGGCGCGCGTCTTTGGGGCCCTTGGCCCAATGGCTGGGGCGGGCAGGGCAGCCCTTATCCCCAACGAGGCGGTGTACAGCAGGCCGGGCCCCATACGGTCATCCAGAAGGGGTGGGAGTGTGTCTCCTGCGGTCGGGATGGATGTCATGGGAGCAAAGTCAGCCGCTGCCTGGAAGAGTTGGAGGTGGATGAGGTGTTGCCCGTGCTGGAACGGGTGTTGGCGCGCTTGCAGGTGGATGCTGTGCTCCACACCCCGCCCGGCTGAATCCTTTCCCCCGCTCCCTCCTGTCGGGTCATTCCGTGTGATCATATATAACATATTAATATTGTACTTGTTGTGCGATGTTCTATCGGTATGGGGTGAAATTTCTGCCCTGCTCCGGCATCATCACGGGTTGGCAGTCATCAGAAAATATGATAGTACAAAGAAGTTTCTGCTTCTGGTCCATCTTGGATTTCGACACATCCGGTGACGGCAGCCGACGGGGTCCGGCCTGCCTGGCATGGGGTGGGGTTGGTTGGCAACGCCGGCCTTTCGTGGCTTGTCGTGCGGATTCCAGGCAATTGTTTTCCTGGTGCGGTTCAGAATATGGGGAAAATGGCCAAAGCCGAGCAAGGATGCGTCGTTTGATGGACAAACGAGTGGTGGGGGCGCCAATTTCCAAACAGGCTCTCAGATCGGGGCACAGGAACTGCATGTCATGAATATTGCAAATGTCTACCGTAACATGAAAATCGGCAACAAGATCAGCCTCGGGTTTGGTTTGGTGGGCGTTTTGTTGCTGGCGGTGGTCTCTTTTTACCACCTCACCCTGATCCGTTCCCTCGACACCTTCCATGACGAAGTTCTGGGCAGGCACGAAGCGGAAAAGTCCAGTGCCATGCAGATCGACAACCTGTTGCTGGAAGCCCGGCGTGGGGAAAAGGATTTTCTGTTGCGCAAGGATCCCAAATATATCGACGAGGTTCGACGCAGGATCGATGATGTGAACCAGATCGCGACAGGGATGCTCAAGGCGTCCCAGGTCAGCCAGGATGCCGAGAGTACCCGACTGGATAGTGAGATCCTGAAAAACAGTGCCGACTACTTGGCCGCCTTTTTGGATCTGGCCCAACGGGAAACGGAGAAAGGGTTGGATGCCAAATCCGGACTGCAGGGTCAGTTCCGGGAGAGTGCCCACGAGATGGAAAAATGGATCAAAAACTTCGATACCGAGGAGAACTATCTCATCCTGCTTCAGATGCGGCGCCACGAAAAAGATTTTCAACTGCGGAAAGATCCGAAATATCTGACGCAACTGGAGAAAGAGGTCAACCGCTTTGACCTGGCCGCCGATGCCTCTTCCATGGTCGATGGACTCAAAAAGGATCTCAAGGCCAAAAGCGCGGCCTATCTGGCCAAGGTCAAAGAGTTTGCCGCTCTTCCCCCGGAGAAGGCCGGGGCGGAATACGACGCCTTTCGCAAGCTTGCCCACGAGATCGAGGCGGAACTGAAACGCCATTATGTGCCGGGCCTCTCTCTGTTTTATCTGGAAATCCGCAAGGATGAAAAGGACTATCTGCTGCGTGGCGACGAAAAATATGTCGCTGGCGTGGTCGGCAAGCTGGGAAAAATGCAGCAGATCATTGTGGCTTCCGAGCTTCCGGAGGGGGAGAAAAAGGGGTTGACCCGTGCCATGGGGCAGTATGGCCAGGCATTCAACGCCCTGGTGGCCCAGGAAAAGGAGATTGCCAAAGTCACGGAAAAAATGCGCACGGCAGCCCACGCCATCGGGTCGGTGAGTAAACAACTGCTCAAGGAGGCCACGGAGGATATGGCCAGGACGAGCGAAGCAACCAACGCCGCCGCCCGGCGTGACGCCAGGGTGGCACTGGGGGTGAGTGGCGCCGTGCTGTTGATCGGGGTTTTCCTCGCCTGGATCATAGGCCGGTTTATCGCCACCCCGATCCATGCCTTGCAAAAAATGACCGAGGCCTTCGGGCGCGGCGATCTGACCGTCACCACCGAAATTCGGCAAACCGACGAAGTGGGTGTCATGGCCGCCACCCTTGCGGAGACGATCCAAACATTGCTCCAGATCATTTCCCAGGTTAAATCGGCTGCCACCGAAGTGGCTCATGGGAGTCGGCAGCTCTCCGACACGGCACAAAACCTTTCTCAAGGCGTGTCGCAACAGGCTGTCTCGGTAGAAACCACCTCTTCCGCCTTGAGTGCCATTTCCGATAGTTGTCAACTGAGTACGGACAGTTCCGACACCACCCAGACCATTGCCCTGAGGGCTGCGGGCGACGCCTCCCGGGGGGGCGAGGCTGTTCTCAAGGCGGTGGCTGCCATGAAGGAAATTGCCTCCAAGATTGGCATCATCGAAGAGATCGCGCGTCAGACCAATCTGCTGGCCTTGAATGCGGCCATCGAGGCCGCTCGGGCCGGTGAACACGGGAAGGGGTTTGCGGTGGTCGCTGCCGAGGTCAGAAAACTGGCGGAACGCAGTCAAACCGCAGCCGGGGAGATCAGTCAACTCTCCACATCCAGCGTCCGGATCTCCGAAGACGCAGGCGCGATTATTGACCAACTGGTTCCGGACATTCAGGAAACGGCCAATCGTATCCGGGGGATCACCGAGTGCAGCCGGCAGCAACGGAGCGGTGTCTCTGACATTGGTCAATCGATGAATCAACTCGAACGGGTGGTGCAGCAGACGGCGGGATCTTCCGAAGAGCTGGCTGCAACGGCAGAAGAGTTGCATGTCCAGGCCGACATTGTGGTCCAGGCTGTCTCTTTTTTTCAGGTCGGTTCGTCGGATGAGCATGCCTTTTCCAGGAAAACCAATCAACCCCAAAAAGGGGCCAAACCGCTTCAGCAGCGCCACCTTCAAGGGTTGCCTGCTCCTGGAGCTTCCTGATCGTTTTACCCTTGACGATGGGTCCGCATGTCGCCCGGCTTTGAACGTTTAGAAGGATAGAGAGTGTGTTCGATGGGCAAAGGCCGTGTCGTGCTGCTGGTGGATAATCGCAAGCGGGATTTGCTGGGGGCCGCGCTCATCGCCCATCATCTGCAACGCTTGGGAATTGCCTGTTTTTTGGAACCCTTGGAGGCCTACAGGGCCGTGCTGGCTGCCCACAAGCCGGCCCTGGTCCTGTTCAACCATCTGCTGGCCAGCCATCTGGTCCATTATTCAAAACGGCTGCACAAGATGGGGGTTCTGACAGCGGTTTTGCCCAACGAGGCGTTGCTGTACAACCGCGAGGTGCTGCGTTTCAATGCGGGTCGTTTTCACAATGAGGCGCATATCGATCACTATTTCTGCTGGCATGAGGCGTTGAAGGGCGCGCTCCTGGAGACCGGTTTTAACGAGTCGACGACCCGGATATCGGTGGTGGGGGTGCCGCGCTTTGATTATTATTATCCCCCCTGGTCGCAACTGTTCGAGCGACTCCCGGAGCCGGCGGCGGGCAAACAGCGAATTTTGTTCTGCACCAATTTTGCCCTGGTCCGCTTCAGCACACTGCCCAAGAGTGCGGCAGACCAGTTTTTTGCGGCCTGGGCCCCCCGCATTGCGGCCTACAAAGATTATTGGGGCTGCATTCAATCCGTGCGGCAGCGTCGTGAGGCCATCTCCGCCTATTTTCTGGCGCTGGCGGAAACCGGTCGCTATGAGGTGATCATCCGCCCGCATCCGGGGGAGGATGCGGGCTTTTATCGTGCCTGGCTCGATACCCTGCCGGCCAACCTGCGCAGCAGCATGCGCGTCGATGCGAAGAGCACCATCAGCCAGTTGATCATGGCCAGTGCGGTCACCGTGGCCGTGGAAACCTGCACGACCACCCTGGAGAGCTGG
>JADGCE010000135.1 GCA_015229095.1 Magnetococcales bacterium
AAGAGATATTCCATTCTCTCACTTTCCTGACGACACGGGTCCATGATGCGACCGTCACCGCCACCGTCATGGCGTTGCGGGAGGCCCATGAGGCCAACGAACCGTACGCACTGCTGGTGCTGAACCAGCATCACCCGACGCAGGACATGCTCTTTTTTTTCCGTGAGGTCACCCGTCAATTGGCCGAGCAGGCACCCTTCGTCGCGCTGCCCAAGTCCATTCTGCTGACCCAGGGTGACAGGATGCTGGTGGAAGAGCAGGCCATTGCCGCAGGTATCTCCGCCTGCTTCGATCAACCGGTCGGACGCTCCTTGCTGTTCAATACCTTGCTGGAAATGTTCAACACCACAGCGGTGTATACGCCGTCGAGTGAGCGGTCGGATGCCACGGATGCCCATTTCAAGGCCGCTCTCGGCGGCATTCATGTGCTGGTTGTGGAAGACAATCCCATCAACAGGCAAGTCATTCGTGAGTTGTTGGAACGGGTGGGCGTGACGGTGGAAGAGGCCGACCATGGCGGTATCGCGTTGCGCATGCTGCAAACTTCACACTATGACGTGGTGTTGATGGACTTGCAGATGCCGGAGATGGATGGTTTGACGGCCACCCGTGTCATCCGCAGCAATACGCGCTTCAAGGATCTGCCGATCATTGCCATGACCGCCCACGCCATGGAGGAAGACAGGCAAAAATGTTTGTCGGTCGGGATGAACGATCATGTGGGAAAACCGATCAACTTGCATAATCTGTACAAAACCCTGGCCAAATGGATCAATATGGAGGTGGTTTTTGACCACGCAGAGAGCCTGACGGCGCAGAACGATGCCTGCCCCTTCCCCGACCTGCCCGGTGTGGACACCGGTGCCGGGCTGGAGCGGTTGGCTGGCAACCGCGCCTTGTACGAAAAGTTGCTGCACCAGATGGTTGAGGATCACGCGCAGGTTGCGGAACGCATTGCGCACGCCTTGGCCCATCAGGATCACACCCTGGCAGAGCGGTTGGCCCACACCCTCAAAAGTGTTGCCGGGCAGTTGGGGGCGCACGCACTCCACAAGGCGGCCAGAAATCTGGAAGAGGCCATTGCCCAGCGCAGCGATCAGATCGACCGGTCCAAGAAACTGTTTGATGATGCCCTGTCGGAGGTCATACAGTCATTGACCGCTTTGTCTGCCCAGCCATCCGGGTTGGTCGAGTCCGGTACCGTTCCGGAGTTGGATGCCGCACGCCTCGCGCCGTTGCTGCAGGGGTTGGCGGTGCTGTTGCGGGAACAGGACTCGAAAGCCGATACCATGCTGGAACCCTTGTCTGCCCAGTTGCGCGGGCATCCTCTGGAACCCATCTCCCACGCATTGATCCAGCACATCAAACATTATGACTATGAAAATGCCCTGAATGCGTTGGGGGAAATCGCGCACGGGGTCGGAATTTCTCTGGAATGAATCGCTTGGGGAACGAATGGAATAGGCAGGTGACACGATGAGCTTTGCACAAAAAATATTGATTATTGACGACGATCCCATGGATATCAATATTCTCAGGAGCATCCTGGAATCCGACTATGCGCTGAATATTGCCATCAATGGCAGAATGGGTCTCAAGCGGGCGCGCTCGGAACCCTATCCCGATCTTGTTTTGCTGGATGTGATGATGCCGGAAATGGATGGTTTTGAGGTGTGCGAGCACTTGAAAGCGGACCCCGTTCTGCGGGAGATCCCGGTCATTTTTATCACCGCCAAGGACAAGGTGGCAGACGAAACCAGGGCTTTCAAGGCGGGTGCAGTCGATTATATTCCCAAACCGTTCAGTATACCGGTGGTCATGGCCAGAGTCGCCACCCATCTGGCCATGCATGCCGCCCATGTGCAGCTCAAACAACAATATATTGCCCTGCAAGAGATGGAGCGGTTGCGCAAAGATATGGAGGCCATCTCCCGCCATGACCTCAAGACCCCCATCAATGGCATTATCGGTTGTACGGACTTGCTGCTGCAGGATACCACCTTGTCGCAACCGGATCTCCATAAATTTTACCGACTGATCCGCGAATCCGCCAGCCAGTTGCGGGAAATGGTCAACATGTCCGTGAGTTTGATCAAAATGGAGCAGGGGTGTTATGAGGTCACGTTGCAGCCCATCTCCCTGTTGCCCATCCTCCATCGCATACTGGCCGATCACCGAGCATGGCGGGAGAGAAGGCGGATTGAGACTCTCATGACTGTGGATGGACAACCCGTTCAAGACCAGCAGGTGTTTATGGTTCTGGGTGATGAATTACTGTGCTACACCCTGTTTGCCAACCTCTACAAGAATGCTCTGGAGGCCTCCGAGGCAGGCCAGGTGGTGTCCGTTACACTGCGCACCGGTGCAATGGCCACGGTTGCGCTGCACAATCATGGGGTGGTACCGCCCGTCATCCGGGAAAAATTTTTTGAAAAATATGTCACGCATGGCAAAAAAGGGGGGACGGGTTTGGGCACCTACTCTGCCCGCCTGATGGCGGAAACGCAGCGTGGCAGCATCACTCTGCACAGCTCAGAGGCGGATGGCACCACGGTCACCGTCGCTTTGCGACAATCACCTGGAGCGAACGATGAAAATTTTGATTGCCGATGATCATATGGTCTATCGGGAAGTTTTGAAAACCATGTTGCGCCCCTATGGCGAGTGTGTGGTGGTTGAAGATGGCGAGCAGGCCGTCCTGGCCTTCGAGGAGGCATTGCAGGCGAAAGAGCCGTTCAGTCTGGTGTTGCTGGATATCCAGATGCCGCACATGGATGGCCAGGAGGCCCTTCTGCAGATGCGCCAAATGGAAAAACGGGTGTATGGTCCCACCCTGGATATCAAGGAGTATGCGTGTATCATTATGCAAACAAGCGTGGATGATCCCCGCGCGCTGATAACGGCTTTCAAGAAAGGTCACTGCAACGGTTTTATCAACAAGCCTGTCGACAAAGAAGAGTTGCTCGACAAAATGAAAAGACATGGTCTGATCTGAATCCAAAAAAAGCCCCAGGTCGTTATTTTTTCAAGCCATCGCGGCACCGCTTGGACCGGTCGCCCCCACACCCCTCCTGGACCTCCCTCGCAACGCAAAAAATTCTTAAAAAAGAAGAGTGGAGGGGCCTGGGGAGGCGGTTCACCGCCTCCCCAGGTTTTCCAGTGCGATTGCCCTGGTTGAGCCAGAATGGAGACTTGACAGAGGCAGGAACATGCTGCACACTGAAGGGCTTGCACGTTTCATATCCGAGTCTTGTCCTTTGGTTGAGGTGCAAAGCGGTCATGGCCCACTACCCCGAAAGCTTCATTGAAGAGGTGCGTGAGCGCGCCAATCTGTTGGATGTGGTGGGTCGGCATGTCCGGTTGAAAAAACAGGGGAGCAATTGGCTGGGGCTCTGTCCTTTTCATGGCGAAAAAACACCCTCATTCAGTGTGCGGCCCGACCAGGGGTATTTCAAGTGCTTTGGTTGTGGTGTGGGGGGGGATGTTTTTGATTTTTTAGTGAAAATACGAGGGATTGCCTTCGCCGATGCGGTGGAGGAGGCCGCCGGGAGTGCGGGGTTGCCGCTGCCTGTGATGGGGCAGGAAGAGGCGGGGGCGCGGCAACGGCGGGAAGAACGCCAGCAGCTGTTGGCGGTTGTGGAGAAGGCGCGCCTCTGGTTTTACCATCGTTTGCGCGCCGCCGAGGGTGCCGTGGCCCGCACCTATCTGCAACGTCGCGGCTTGCAGGAGTCTACCATCGAGCGGTTTGGTTTGGGGTATGCCCCCCCCGGTTGGCGCAACCTGCTGGACTATTTTGGTGGAGGGGCGGGCGGCGCGCAGTTGCTGGAAAAGGTTGGCTTGGCGATTCCGGGAGAGCAGCGCCCCGGCTATGATCGTTTTCGGGAACGCATCGTTTTTCCGATCCGTGATTATCGGGGACACTGCATCGGTTTCGGGGGCAGGGTTTTGGCCCAGGGAGAGCCCAAATATATCAACTCCCCGGAAACCCCCTTGTATCGCAAAGGGGAGGTGTTGTACGGGCTGGATCAGGCGCAGGCGGCCATCCAGCGGGAAGAGCAGGTGATCGTGGTGGAGGGCTATCTGGATCTGATCGCCTTGGCCGACCGGGGCATTGACCCGGTGGTCGCCACCCTGGGTACGGCGTTGACCTCCGCCCACCTGCGTCAACTCTGGAAACGCACCCGGCGGATCTGTTTTTGTTTTGACGGTGACCCGGCGGGCAGGAAAGCGGCATGGCGGGCCCTGGAGCTGGTGCTGGATGGTTTGCAGGCCGACCAGCATGCCCATTTTTTGTTTTTACCCGACGGGCAGGATCCGGACGATGTGGTGCGCCGGGAGGGAGCGGAGGGCTTTCGTGCCCGGATGAGCGGCGCGGCCCCCTTGATGGCCTTTTTCCTGCGCCATTTGGGGGAGGGATTGGATACCGCCAGTCCGGAGGGGCGGGTTGCCCTCCTGCATCGAGCCAGGCCGTTGCTGGCCAAGGTGGGGGATCCGTTGCTGCGGGAACTTTACCTCGAGCACCTGAGTCAGTATCTCCATCTGCCTCAATCACCGCCCGATGGGGGGGGTGTGGTGCGGCTGGAACCCTCCTCCTCTTACGCTGCCCCGACCCGCTCCCGCTTGCGTCAACCGGTGGCGGCGGGTCGGGATTTTGAACAGGCTCTGCTGGCCATGCTGTTGCGCTTCCCGGAGCTGCTTCTGACCTGGGAAGAGGAGTTGAGTCGGCTGGATTTGGAAAATCCGCAGCTGGCGGCTCTGCTCTCTGAACTCCTCAACCTGGGGGCTGCGTTGACACACGGCAGTGCTGCCCCCCTGTGGCATCGGCTTCCTTCCGCCGAATGGCGTGCCCAGGCGGAGGCTGTGTTGATGACGGAAGAGGTGCAGTTGGAATCGCTGCAGGAGGAGTTTGCGGGATGTCTGCTGAATTGTCAGCTGCGCCATCTCAATCGGCAGATTGATCAGAAAAGTCGGGAGATTGCATCGGGATCGGGTGATAATGCCCGTCAGTTTGGTATGTTACTTGCCTTGAAGCAGGAAAAGCGGTTGCTGCAGCAGCGCAAAAGTCAGCCGCTGACAGGATCCGCAGAGGGGTGATGGGCTGCGCCGCCGGTGTGTGACACTACCCTGAAATTTAAAAAAAACGTCGTTTGCCGCTGTTTGGCCGACACAACTGCCATGGACATAGAAAATGGGCGATGAGTTCAAACTTCACCCGATGAAACAGCTCGTTGATCGCGGTAAAGAGCGAGGTTTTTTGACGTTTGACGAGGTCAACGACGTCTTGCCGAGCCATATCAACTCGGCGGATCAGATTGAGGATGTGGTCTCCACTCTGGACGAAATGGGCATCCACCTGGTGGATGAGCCGGAGCCCTCGGATGATCTCAAGTCGGAAGATGGGGATGTCATCGGCATGGAAGGCGATGGCATGGACGATCTGGACGACCTGGACAAGCATGGGAGTTCGGATTCCGGCATCGAAGATATTGACCTGGGCAAGACGGACGATCCGGTGCGCATGTATTTGCGCGAGATGGGCGCGGTGGATCTGCTGACCCGCGAGGGTGAGATTGTGATTGCCAAGCGGATCGAAGCCGGGCGCAAGGAGGTTTTGACGGCCATTTGTGACTCGCCGGTGACCTTCCAGGAGATTATTTTGTTGGCCGATCGGTTGCGCAACCGGGAGGTCTCCTTGCGGGATATTCTGGACATTCCCACCCCCAATGCCGAGTTGGGTGAGGAGGACGGTCTGGACAAGGTGGAGGAGACGGAGGTTGAGGCCGACGAGGGGTTGGATGAGGAGGCCTATGACGGGGAGGCGAAGGAAAAGCCGGTCGGCGGTGTGGCGGATGATGTCTTTGCGGGAGATGCGCACAAAACGGTGGACCTCTCTACAGTCATCCTCGATGGCACGCCTTTGTTGGAATTGCTGGAAGCGACCCAGCGCACCTTTGATCTGATCGCCGAGGAGCATGGCAGGCGTCAGGAGACGGGGGAGTTGATCAAAGCCAGCATTTTGCAGGGGGATGCGGAAGAGCAGGCGCGTCTGGAACAACTCTACCAGGGCCAGAAGCAAAGCATCGTGGATCTGCTGGATTCGGTCAATTTTTCGCAGAAACAGATTGACCGGATGGTGCAGACCCTGAAAGATTATGTCGATCGCATTCGGGCCAGCGAGATGGAGTTGTTAAAAATGGCCGAGCGTGCCGGTATACCAAAAGCCCTCTACTTGAAAGAGTATTTTGGTAACGAAGGCAAGTCGGCCTGGCTGGAGCAGTTGGCGGCGCACAGCGGCCCGGCGTGGCGGCAGTTCTATGAACACCACGGCGCCGATATCGCCCGCATCCAGGCCTCCCTGCGTTTGGTGGAGCAGGAGTCCGGGCAGACGGTTGCCGAGTTGAAGGGCACCCACAAGTCGATTGTGACAGGTGAGCGCAAGGCCAGTTGGGCCAAGAAGGAGATGGTGGAAGCCAATCTGCGCCTGGTGATCTCCATTGCGAAAAAATATACCAACCGGGGTCTGCAATTTTTGGATCTGATCCAGGAGGGCAACATCGGCCTGATGAAGGCGGTGGACAAGTTTGAGTGGCGGCGGGGGTACAAATTTTCCACGTATGCCACTTGGTGGATTCGGCAGGCCATCACCCGTTCCATCGCGGATCAGGCCCGCACCATTCGGATTCCGGTACATATGATCGAGACCATCAACAAACTGGTGCGTACCAGTCGGCAGATGGTGCAGGATATGGGGCGGGAACCGACTCCGGAGGAGATCGCCGAGCGGATGGAGATGTCCCTGGACAAGGTGCGCAAGGTATTGAAAATTGCCAAGGAGCCCATCTCCCTGGAGACGCCGGTGGGGGATGAGGAGGATTCTCATTTGGGGGATTTTATTGAGGACAAAACCATGCTCTCTCCGTCGGAGTTGGCGATTCAATCCAATCTGCGGGATACCACAGGGCGGGTGTTGCAAACGTTGACCGACCGGGAGGAGAATGTGTTGCGCATGCGTTTCGGGATTGGTCTGCATACGGACCATACCCTGGAGGAGGTTGGGCGGCAGTTTCATGTCACGCGGGAGCGCATTCGGCAAATTGAGGCCAAGGCGTTGCGCAAGCTGCGCCACCCGACCCGTTCCCGCAAGTTGCGGAGCTTTTTGGAATCTTAGATCTTTCGGGCCTATAGCTCAGCGGTCAGAGCCGCCGGCTCATAACCGGTCGGTCCCAGGTT
>JADGCE010000136.1 GCA_015229095.1 Magnetococcales bacterium
CTGTGTTGGTTCAGCGTGACATGGAGTTTTCGATAGTTCCCGTTAGCTATAAACCTTCTCCACCATTTCGGGGACTCTGTCCCCGTACCCCTGGGATTTTTCGCTTTCCCGTAGTGCCCTTCCGGTAAGGACGGACACAACAGGTTGATTTATTGGAAGATTCACGCTTTCGTTAAGGAGTGTGAGATCATGAATTGGATCCTGTTTTCGGTCGCCGTGCAATACTTTTCAGGACGGCCAACAAATCAAATCAGGTCGGTTGTGCCGCTAGGCCTTCTGCCAGGCTTGCAGGATCTGTTGGGCCTGCTGCCGGTTGTGTTGGGAGTGTTCTGCGCGGTCTGCCACCTCCGCAGAGGCAGCCGCCTCCAGGTCGCGGAAACGGGGCACTGCGGCCTTTGCCAGGATCAGCAGATGGTGGATGCGCAGGTCATCCCCCTGTTCAAGGGCGGTGGACAGCAAAGGCGAAAGAACGGGAATGACCAGTTGATTGTGCAGGGCATTCTGCTGCTCGCCGGAGAGGGCATCCACCCGGTCGGGCAACTGCGCCAATCCGTTGGCCATCTCCACCGGATTGAAAAGCAGGCCCCCCACGCTGTGGGCCAGGGAGATGACCGCACCCCGATGCCCCCTTTTGTCGAGCAGCATGGCCAAAATATAGGCCGAACGCAGCCGGGCCCTGGCCAGCAGTTGCGTGGTGGCCAGCAACATCTCCTGGGGATGACAGGAGGCACTCTGCACGAATTGCACAAACTCGGCAATATTGTCGGAGGCATCCAGACGAGAAACCGTTTCAAAAAAACTTTCGGGGCGATTGGCGGGCTGGGCTATCCAGCCAAACAGCCGTGCCAGCTCCTCAAAGGGCACCCGGTTGTAAAAACCGATCTCCTCCCTGGCCCACTCCACACACTCCACCCCATCGCGGGGCTCCCTGTAGAGCCACGGAAATTTTTTCTTCAGAAAACCATGCTGCACCATGGTGCAGGCGAGGATCAGCCGCTCCCGTTCCTTGGGGTTTTGCCAGGCGGGCAGGGTTTTGTGCATGTCCAGGGGTACATTGTCCAGCGGGCCCGCCATGGAGACTTTGACACCGCACAGTCCGGAATAGACAAAATGCGAACCGATGCCGTTGGAGGTCATATATTCAAAACTGTCGAATATTTTGCGCATGCGGATGAGGGCCATTTGATCCATCATGCCGGCGCCCCACACATAGTCGAAGCCATATTTTTCCAGATTGCCAATCCACAATCCGCTGCCGACACAACCCAGATTGATGCAAAATACCACCCGTGAAAATTGATGGGCGATGGATTTGATATATTCCAGATAGGTGATCTCATCGGTACGCCCATCCCGCTGGTCGATCAAAACGTGGGCGGGCATGACCAGCAGAGAACCGGGAATCCGGCGCGCCGCAGGGTCGGGCTCGACATAACTGAAAGGCAGCCCAACCGCCTTGCTGTCGGTCAAACCGCTCTCCCGCAGCAGGGTTTCGAAGGCCTTGGTGGAGACCAGAAAGGGCCTTCTTTTTTCCATGGGTATGGTAATGGTGGCCTCCGGTTGGCCCACGACCCCGATGATGCCATCCCCGGCCAAGCGACTGGCCAGGGTGACATCATCGGGTATCCAGCCGTGGGCCCAGGAGACATGGCTGACAGGGGGATCCTGGATGCCCAGCTTGTCGGCCACCAGTTTGGCAGCCCCATAATAATTCAATTCCAGAGGCAGCAGATTGGATTTTAAAAAGTTGGGCAGACCCAATTCCCTGGAGATGTCCATCGCGGGTTCCTCGGAACGCTTTAATGAGCGAATGCGGCCTTTTCCTTGGGCGTGCAGAGAACGTCCCGGTCAGATGCCTTGTAGAAGGTATAGTCCAGTTGGGTCAGCATGGCGGAGATCGCTTCCAGATCGGGTGTTTTATGGATCTCCAGGTAGATGAATGGCCGCCACCGCTCTATGGTCTGCTGGGCGCCCCGCAACACCCGATGCTCCATCCCCTCCACATCCACCTTGATCAACTGCACATCCGTCAGATTGAGATCATCAATACGCAGCGTGGTGACGGTCTCCATCTTTTCAGGCAGGCGGGCACCCTTGAAATCCTTGATGCGCGCTTCGGCCAGCTCCAACGCGCCAAAGTTGGCGGGGTGATCATAGTTGACAGCGGGAAAACTGAGTTCTTCTCCGCTGACATCGGAGACGGCCCGATTGTAGACATACACATTGTCCAGGCTGTTGAGAGCCACGGAGCCGACCATCATGATGAATACCAGACGCTGCGCCTCGAAGGCATGCACCTCCGCATTGGGCAGACGGGCCAGGGCCAGGGTGTGGGAACCGATATTGGCCCCCACATCCAGGAGGACCATGCGCCGGCCATCCGTCACAGCCCGGGCGAGCAGGTTGCGCACCAGGTCGACCTCGCTATTATCCCAGCTCCCTTCCTGGCTGATGATATAGCCGATCCCCGTATCGAAACGGTTGATGATCATGGGGCCGTACAGGGTGGGGGTGATGACGTTGCGGTAACGTGACATGGTCGATCCTAGTTTGAAGTGTTAAGACAAGCTGAAAAGGGTGGGATGTGGTCCGCTCGCACAGGAAACGCCCCTCCCCCCTGCGCCCGCGCAGTCTAACGGACAGGGGCCCTGGAGGCAAGAGATTTTATCGGTTGCCTGGTCTGCACAAAACAGGCAGAGCCCACTTTTCCGAACCCGCTCCCTACTCCTTGGGGACGATAAAGAGGATCTCATCGGGATAGACCATTCCCAGCTCGCGGCGCGCCACCTCCTCCAAGGCCAGGGGATCTTTTTCCAGCAACAGGATCTCTTTCTTGATATCCAAAATGCGCTTTTCCACCAAACGCACATCCTCCTGGGCCAACAAAAGCTGTTTTTGTGTTTGCCGCCAGCGGATCAACCCCTGATCGCCAAACCACAGCAGATATTGCGCCGAGGCATTGGCAACCAGCAAAAACAGTCCCAGAAAAACCCTGAAAGAGGTTGTTTTTTCTCCGTTGCTCAATCCGAACCACTCCTTTCGCCGGCCGCTTTTTCGGTGGCGGTCACCGATCGTTCAAAAAAAATGGCAATCTCCCGTGACCAACCGCCACCCTTGAGGCACAATGCACGCCTTTACCACTTTCATGCAAGGGGGCAGGGCAATGACGCAGGATTCCGAAGTGTATCCCCGTCCGGGTGGCGGGCAGGCAGAGACCAGTGCGGCCTTTCTCCGTTTTGCTCTGGAGACCGATGTGCTGCGCTTCGGCCCATTTCAGACCAAGGCCGGTCGCCTCACCCCCTATTTTTTCAACGCGGGCCAATTCAGCAGCGGCGCGAGCCTGGCCCGGTTGGGGGCATTCTACGCCGATACCCTGATCCATTCCGGACTGGCCTTTGACATGCTGTTCGGTCCCGCCTACAAGGGAATCCCCCTGGCAACGGCGACGGTCACCGCTTTGGCCCTGCGCCATCAGCGGGATGTGCCCATGGCCTACAACCGCAAAGAGAGCAAAGACCACGGCGAAGGGGGAACCCTGATTGGCGCGCCTCTCCAGGGACGGGTTCTCGTCATCGACGATGTCATCAGCGCGGGCACCTCCGTCTACGAATCCAGCCGCTGGATCCAGCAGGCCGGCGCGCAACTGGCCGGGGTTTTGATCGCCCTGGACCGCCAGGAGCGGGGCAGCCACAGCAGCGAAAGTGCCGCGATGGAGGTGGCCAAACGGCTGGCCGTGCCCGTACTGGCCATCGCCCGCCTGGAGGATCTGCTGCAACTCCTGGAACAGAGCCCGGAACAGAGCCAGCACCTGCCCGCCATCCGCGCCTACCGGGCCCGCTACGGGGCGGGCTGATTTCGCCTCGACGCCGTTAACGACAATGCCGCAGCGCCAAAACCGCCTTGCCGCTTCCCTTGAGGGAGACGGTATACTTGAACATGTTTTTGCCGTTTGAAAAAGAGACGATCATTTTGCTGTGTTTGCCCAACATATTCAACAATCCCTGGGTGTTTTCCAGATATTGCCAACGCCAATAGTTGTCCTTGGCGGATGCGTCGGCGATAAAGGGAATGTCCCGTGCCTTTTCCTGGTCAAACTGGATGCGCACCTTTTTTTGGGCTACACCGATGCGGTTTTTTTCCGTAAACATCTCCCCGAAATATTCATCCGAGGGAAACAGAGCCAGGATGGCGGCTGGTTCCTGATCTCCATCATGCAGCAGGATCTCCAGCTTGCAGGTGGATTCCACCTTGCGTACCGTGTACCGCCCGCTTTTGAAGATCTCACGAGCCTGTAGATCGCTCCAGGGCAACAGCGTCAACAAGCCCAGCAGAACAAGCGAAAAGCGCATCATACCACTCCTCCTTTCAGCAATTTTTTTGATGCCGCAACCCGAACACCCCAGGGCACACCACGTGACTCAAGTACGCCCCCCCCAGCTGCGGGAGGGAGAGAAGCCCCCTTTGTCAAAAACCCACAGAGAGAGGTTCCGTTCCGCAGCTTTTGTGATACCCTACCACAAACCTGGGGGGGGCGTCACTGAGATATTTTCGATAACCACGCCCCATCCGGGTGGCCATCGCGCCGCCCTTGCCGCTTTCTTTTTATTGTTGGAATTTTAAAAGGGTGCCATTCATGAACACAGTATCGAAAAAGAGGGAGCGCTTCCATGAGCTGTTGCGGTCGCGCATTCTGGTTCTGGATGGGGCCATGGGCACCATGATCCAGAAACATGCGCTGACGGAGGCCGATTTTCGTGGCCAGCGTTTTGCGGATCATCCGGTGGATGTGCAGGGCAACAACGATCTGCTCACCCTGACCCGGCCAGAGCTGATTCATGCCATCCATGCCGCCTACCTGGAGGCCGGGGCGGATATTCTGGAGACCAACACCTTCAATGCCAATGCCATTTCGCTGGCGGATTATGGCATGGAGTCCCTGGCGTATGAGTTGAACCGGGCTGCAGCCCAACTGGCCCGGCAGGCGGCGGATGCCCATGAGATGGCCCATCCCCACCAGCCCCGTTTTGTGGCGGGCATCCTGGGCCCCACCAACCGCACCGCCTCTCTCTCCCCGGATGTGAACAATCCCGGTTTTCGCAATGTCACCTTCCAGGAACTGCGCGCCGCCTATGCCACCGCCATCGAAGGTCTGGTGGATGGGGGGGCGGACCTGCTCATGGTGGAAACCATTTTTGATACCCTGAACTGCAAAGCGGCCCTGTTTGCCATTGCGGAATACAACGCCCGGCGCGAGGAGCCGCTGCCCATTCTGATTTCGGCCACCATCACCGATCAAAGCGGTCGCACCCTCTCCGGGCAGACGCTGGAGGCCTTTTGCAACGCGGTGGCCCACGCCCGACCCCTCAGCATGGGGCTGAACTGCGCCCAGGGTGCAGAGCAGATGCGCCCCTATCTGCTGGAGTTGGGCCGGTTGACCGAAGCCCTGATCTCGGCCCACCCCAACGCCGGCCTGCCCAATGCGCTGGGGGGGTATGACGAAACGGCGGAGGCCATGGCGGCCAGGATCGGCGAATTTGCCCGCTCCGGGCTGCTCAACATTGTGGGCGGCTGTTGTGGCACCACCCCGGAGCATATTCGCGCCATCGCCCAGGCGGTGCAGGGGATTCCCCCCCGCGTTCCGGCCCGGCGCCCTGTGGAGTGCCGGTTGAGCGGCCTGGAGCCCTTCAACATCTCCCCGGCGACCCTGTTTGTCAATATCGGCGAACGCACCAACGTGGCCGGTTCCCGGCAATTTGCCCGCCTGATTCTCGAAGAGCAGTATGAAACCGCCCTGGATGTGGCCCGCAAACAGGTGGAGGAGGGGGCCAATCTGATCGATGTCAACATGGATCATGCCCTGTTGGATTCGGTGACGGCCATGCGCCGCTTCCTGCATCTGCTGGCAGCCGAGCCCGATATCTGTCGGGTGCCGATCATGCTGGACTCCTCCAACTGGGCGGTTCTGGAGGCCGGGTTGCAATGCATTCAAGGGCGGGGGGTGGTGAACTCCATCAGCCTGAAGGAGGGAGAGGAGAGCTTTTTGCAGCAGGCGCGCCTGGTGCATCGCTATGGGGCGGCGGTTTTGGTCATGGCCTTTGACGAGCAGGGGCAGGCCGATACCCTGGCCCGCCGCCAGGAGATCTGCCAGCGGGCCTACCGACTGCTCACGGAGCAGGCGGGATTCCAGCCGGGAGAGATCCTGTTTGATCCCAATATTTTTGCGGTGGCGACCGGCATCGAGGCGCATAACCGTTATGCGGTGGATTTTTTCCAGGCAACCCGCTGGATCAAGGCCCATCTGCCGGGTGCGCTGGTCAGCGGCGGGGTCAGCAATGTCTCTTTCTCTTTCCGGGGCAATCCTGCGGTCCGGGAGGCGATGCATGCGGTCTTTCTCCACCATGCCATTCAGGCCGGCATGGATATGGGTATCGTCAACGCCGGCCAGTTGCCGATCTACCAGGAGATTGCCCCGGAGCTGCGACAGCGGGTGGAGGATGTGTTGCTGGACCAGCGCGCCGATGCCACCGATCGCCTGCTGGAGTTGGCCGATACCCTCAAGAACAGTGGTGGCCAGGAAAACAACCGGGAGACTCTCCTGGCCTGGCGACAGGCAGCGGTGGAGGAGCGGCTGCTGCATGCCATGGTCAAGGGCATCACCGAATTTATCGATGTGGACGTGGAAGAGGCCCGTTGCGCAGCGGGCCACCCCCTGGAGGTGGTGGAGGGCCCCCTGATGCGGGGTATGGATCGGGTGGGGGAGCTGTTTGGTGCGGGCCAGATGTTTTTGCCCCAGGTGGTCAAAAGTGCGCGGGTCATGAAACAGGCGGTGGCCTGCCTGCTTCCGTTCATCGAAGCCGCCCAGGGCGCAGAGCAGGTGGACAGCCGCAAAGGACGCATCCTGTTGGCGACGGTCAAGGGGGATGTCCATGATATTGGCAAAAATATTGTCAAGGTGGTGTTGCAGTGCAACCATTTTGAGGTGATCGACCTGGGGGTGATGGTGCCCGGCCAGACCATCCTGCAGCAGGCGCATGAGGCCAAGGTGGATATGATCGGGCTCTCCGGTTTGATCACCCCCTCCCTGGAGCAGATGACATGGGTGGCCCAGGAGATGCAGCGGTTGGGGTTGCGTATCCCGCTGTTGGTGGGGGGAGCCACCACCTCCCCCCTGCACACGGCGATCAAGATTGCCCCCTG
>JADGCE010000015.1:0-7290 GCA_015229095.1 Magnetococcales bacterium
AATCGCAACGGAAACCCCTTGACAGGCTCCGATGATGCCAGATAATCACCTGCTTTCCGGGCGCGCCGCAGGGCCGATTGTGCCATCATCTGTCGAAGGTTGATCTCTCCATGGGTTGGGAAGCCGGGTTGACCATCACCGTTATCGTGGTTTGTCTCGTGTTGCTGGCAAGCAATCGCTTCGCGGCGGATACCGTGCTGTTTGGCGGTGTCACCCTGCTGCTGGTGAGCGGCATCCTCACCCCCGCACAAGCGTTGGCAGGCCTGGCCAATGAGGGGGTTGTGACGATCGGGGTGCTGTATGTCGTGGTGGCGGGCTTGCAGGCAACCGGTGGCATGGGCTGGATGGCCGACGCCGTCCTGGGTACACCCCGTTCCATCCCCCATGCCCAATGGCGCATGGGACTGCCCATTCTGGCCCTCTCCCCCTTCCTGAACAACACCCCGGTGGTGGCCATGTTTATCCCGGCCGTCGCCATCTGGGCCAGGCGTTTTCGCCTGCCCATCTCCCAGCTGATGATACCCCTGGCCTATATGACCACGGCGGCGGGATTGTGTACTCTGGCAGGCTCCAGCACCAACCTGGTGGTGAACGGTCTGCTGCGCGACAAGGCCGGGTTGCCCGGTTTTTCCCTTTGGGAACTGCTCTGGATCGGCCTTCCGGTGACTGCGACGGTCTATCTCTATACCATTCTGTGGGGGATACGTCTGTTGCCCCACTCGGCGGAACCCTCTGCACTCTTTGCCAACGTGCGGGAATATACGGTGGAAATGGTGGTGGAGCAGGGGGGGGCTCTGCATGGAAAAACCGTGGAAGCGGCCAAACTCCGGCAATTGCCGGGACTTTTTTTGGTGGAGATCCAGCGGCAGGGCGAGGTGCTGCCGGCGGTCTCTTCACAGCAGATACTGGCGGGTGGCGATCGGTTGATTTTTACCGGCAACGTGGAGTCGGTGGCCGATTTGCGCAACATGCGGGGGTTGTTGCCCGCCACGGATCAGGTGTTCAAACTGGATGCCCCGGTGCGGGAACGGGCCATCCTGGAGGCCGTGGTGGCCGAAGCCTCCCCTCTGGTGGGCATGACGGTACGCCGTGGGCAATTCCGGACCGTCTACAATGCGGCCATCCTGGCCATCGTGCGGAATGGGGCAAAAGTGCCCGGCAAGATAGGCAACATTGTGCTGCGGGCGGGGGATCTCCTGTTGCTGGAGGCCCACAGCTCCTTTTTGGAACAGCAACGGCACAGCCGGGATTTTTTGTTGGTGCGATCCGTGGAAAACTACCAACCGGTTTTCCACCGCCGGGCCCCGGTGGCCCTGGCCATCCTCCTGGCGTTCATTCTGCTGGCGACCCTGGGTGGGCTCTCCACCCTGGAATCCGCGCTGATCGCGGCCGGCATGATGCTGGTCACCGGCTGTGTCAACAGCACGGCAGCCCGCAGAACGGTGGAATGGCCGATTTTGCTGGTCATCGCCGCATCGATTGCCCTGGGCACGGCCATGGAAAAAACCGGGGTGGCCCGGTTTATGGCCGACCAGTTGATCTCCGCCCTCCACGGCGGCCCCTGGGTCACCCTGGCGACCCTCTATCTGACCACCGCCCTGCTGACGCAAATGGTCACCAACAATGCCACCGCTGTCCTGATGTTTCCCATCGCCCTCTCTGCCGCCAACACCCTGCACCTCTCTCCCGTCCCGTTTGCCGTGGTGGTGCTGGTCGCCGCCTCCTCCTCTTTTGTCACCTCCATCGGCTACCAAACCAACCTGATGGTGCAGGGAGCGGGGGGCTATCGCTTTTTGGATTATGTGCGGTTCGGTTGGCCATTGCCCATCCTGGTCGGATCGGTCACCGTCGCCCTGGTGCCCCGGATTTGGCCCTTCTGAAAGAAATCTTCTGCTCCCCATCACGATCAGGGCTTGACCCGCCGACCCGGAAGGTGCTATGCTGCTTTCTCATAAGGGCCGGGATGGCGAAACTGGTAGACGCACCAGACTCAAAATCTGGCGGGAGCAATCCCATGAGGGTTCGATTCCCCCTCCCGGCACCAAACAGATCAAGGACCCGGAGTTTTCCCGGTCCTTTTTTTGTGCCCGCCCCCTGCCGATCCGTCAGCGACCGGGATGATTTTCGCTCCAGGCGCGTGCCAGCCGCTCTGCCTCTTTCCGTTGGGCAGGGGTCAAAAGTTCGGCCATCTTGTCCCGCGCCCCCACCGCTTTGCCAAAGCCGTTTTGCACCGCCAAATGGCTCCACTTGTAAGCCTCGACCCGATCCTGGGGAACCCCCTGGCCCGTCACATGCAAAACCCCCAGAATGGCCTGCGCCTGCGCCCAACCCTGCTCGGCCGCCTTGCGATACCATTGGGCCGAAGCCGCCGGATCCCTGTCAACCCCCTGGCCTTTCCAATAGGCCATCCCCAGGCTGCTCTGGGCCTGGGCATCCCCCTGTTCGGCTGCCTTGCGATACCAACGGACCGCAGAGGGCCAATCCTGGGCCACCCCTTCCCCCGCCGCATACATGTTGGCCAGATTCAGTTGGGCCTCCGCAAAGCCCTGGTCGGCTGCCTTGCGATACCAGTTGGCCGCCGCCTGCCAATCCTTGGGGACCGCCTTGCCCTTGTAATACAAAAAACCCAGGGAGCTTGCCGCCTGGGCATTGTTCTGCTGGGCCGCCTTTTGATACCACTGGATGGCCTGCTGATAATTCTGCCCCACCCCCTCCCCATATTCATACATCAGACCAAGGGTGCTCTGGGCCTGGGCATCCCCCTGCTGCGCCTTGGCCATGACCCGATCAAACTCCGTGGCCAATCCCAGGCAGAAGGGGAGCAGGGCCGACAACAGCAGGATTTTGCCCAGAGGCACGCCCCTCTGCCGGACAGGAAGAAACCAGAACATCTCGGCTATTCCGGCATGACCAGATGGCGAACATCGGCCACCTGGCGGAAACTTTGCCGTACCTGGGCCAACAGGGCCAACCGGTTGCGGCGGATCGCCGGATCGGGATCCATCACCAGCACCTCGTCAAAAAACTGGTCGATTGCGGGGCGCAACAGGGCCAACTGCTGCAACGCCTCCCCGTAGGCCCGCCGTTGCACCCGTTGGGCGACCTCGACGGCACAGGATGCCACCGCCTTTTGCAGGGCCATCTCCGCAGGCAGGCGCAGCAGGGTGCTGTCGAGGGAACCCTCCGCCTCCACGCCGACCGCCTTGTCCAGAATGTTGGCAATGCGTTTGTTGGCGGCCACCAGGGCCCCGCAGGAGGGCAACCCTTTGAAGGCCGCCAGGGCGTGTACCCGCAACACCATATCCTGCAAATCGTCCAGCTCCAACGCCTGCACGGCCTCCAGCAGATCCCCCTCCCACCCCTCGCTCTTCAGGAAGGCGGTGAGACGCCCATAAAAAAAGCTCTGCAACTGCAGCACCGTCTGCTCGCCGCTCTCCTCCAGCACCCCGGCCTCGTACAGGCCGTGGGCTGCCAGCAGAATGGTGCGCAGGGGCAGATGCAGGTTGTTGTCCAGCACCATCCGAATCACCCCCAGGGCGGCCCGTCGCAGGGCAAAGGGATCTTTGGTCCCTGTCGGTGCCAGACCCACGGCAAAACAGCCCACCAGGGTATCCCATTTGTCCACCAGGGCGATCAGGGTGCCCAGGGGGCTCTCCGGCAGTTGATCCCCCATCCCCTGGGGTCGATGGTGGTGGCGGATGGCGGTCGCCACCGCCTCGCTCCCCCCCTCTTCCCGCAGATAGTAGGCCCCCATGATCCCCTGCAGTTCGGGAAACTCCCCCACCATGCCGGAGATCAGATCGCATTTGCACAACAGGGCCGCCTGTTGCACCTGTTCGGGGGGCAGTGTCGGCGTGAAATATTCGGCGGCCATCCCGGCCAACGCCGCCATGCGCACCGCTTTTTGATGGAGAGTGCCCAGTTTGGCCTGAAAAACCACCTGACGCAGGCCGTTCAGGCGATCCGCCAGGGCGATTTTACGATCTTCGTTCCAGTAAAACGCGGCATCCTCCAGCCTGGCCCGCAACACCCGTTCAAAACCCCGCACCAAAACCGCCTGATCGGCGGTCTCCAGGTTGGTGACGGCGATAAAATGGGGCAACAGCTGGCCATCCTCACGCATCACGGGAAAATATTTTTGATGGTGCTGCATGGCGGTGATCAACACTTCGGGGGGAATGCGCAGATAGTCCGGGGCAAAGCTGCCCAGCAGGGCCAGGGGCCATTCGGTCAGGCAGCCATTTTCGGTCAGCAGTTCCGGCGCAATGCGTGCCCGTCCCCCCACCTGGGCCGCCAACCGCTCCACCCCGCTGCGGATCATCGCCTCCCGCTCTGCCAGCTCCAGGACCACATGGGCCCGCCGCAACAGCTGCCCATAGCCTGCCATCCCCTGGGCCAACGCGGCGGCATCGACGGGCAGGGGGGCCGTTGCCATGAAACGGTGCCCCTGGCTGCTCTCCCCGGTTGCCAAACCATCCGGGGTGCAAAAGGGCAATCTTTCTCCCCCCAGCAGGGCCACCATCCAACGGATCGGTCGCACAAAACGCGCTTCCCCCGCGCCCCAGCGCATCGATTTTTTCCAGGGAAAGTTGGCCAGCAGCCTCTCCATCAGGCGCGGCAGCAACCGGCTCGCCGGCTCGCCGGGGTGCGGCTGCTGGTAGACCAGATACTCTCCCTTGGGGGTGGTGAGACGCTGCAAAGCGGCCACCGTGACACCGCAACTGCGGGCAAACCCTTCTGCGGCGGCACTGGGGCGGCCATCGGCGGCAAAGGCCCGCTCCAGGGTGGGACCGCGCCGCTCCTCCATACGATCCGCCTGTCGGCTGGCCAACCCCGTCACCCACACCACCAGCCGCCGGGGGGTGCCCTGGCTGTCGATGTGGGTCTCTCCCTCCACAAACAGGCCGGCCTCCCGCAACCCCTGCGCCATGTGGCTGCCAAAGGCCGCAATCGCCCCCGGCAGCAGACCGGCGGGAATCTCTTCGCAGCCGATCTCCCAGAAAAAGGTGGTTTGCCCGCCTGGGAGGGGTGGGGGTTCGACCGGTGGCTCTGCGGGCACCGGTGCGGCCACGGGGGCCGATGGGCGCAGCAAAGGAAATCCCAACCGCTCCCGCTGGGCCACATAGCCCTCCGCCACCTGGCGGGCCAACGCCCGCACCCGACCGATATAGCCCGCCCGCTCCGTGACGCTGATGGCGCCACGGGCATCCAGCAGATTGAAGGCGTGGGAAGCGTGGATGACCTGATCATAGGCGGGCAGGGAGAGATGCTGCTCCAGCAGGGCCAGGGTCTCCGCCTCGTGGCTGGTAAAGCGTTGCAACAGGGTTTGCGTATTGGCCCGTTCAAAGTTGAAACGGGAAAATTCCACCTCGTTTTGATGAAAAACATCCCCATAGGAGATGCCGGGGGTCCAGACCAGGTCATAGACATTTTCCACCCCCTGGATGTACATGGCCAGCCGTTCCAGGCCGTAGGTCAACTCCCCGGTCACCGGTTTCAGATCCAGACCACCCACCTGCTGAAAATAGGTAAACTGGGTGACCTCCATGCCATCCAGCCAGACCTCCCAGCCCAGCCCCCAGGCCCCCAGGGTGGGGCTCTCCCAGTCATCTTCCACAAAGCGCACATCGTGCGCCGTCAGATCGATGCCGATATGACGCAACGATTGCAGATATTGCTCCTGCAAATCCAGCGGAGAGGGTTTCAGAATGACCTGAAACTGATAATAATGCTGCAGACGGTTGGGGTTTTCCCCATACCGCCCATCCGTGGGGCGTCGGGAGGGTTGCACATAGGCCGTATTCCAGGGTTCCGGTCCCAGCACCTTCAGAAAAGTGGCGGGATGGAAAGTGCCTGCCCCCATCTCCATGTCGTAGGGCTGCAACACCACACAGCCTCGTTGGGACCAATAGGTTTGCAGCGCAAAAATCAACTCCTGGAAAGTCACGGCTCACTCCTCTATCGTAGAACAATCGGATTGGCGCATTTTTTTCGGGATGACCCTGAACCTTGCTATACGCCCTCTATACCCCGCTGCTGCTTGTGCTGCTGCTTCTCACCCTGCCCCTCTGGATCTGGCGCTACCTACGCACCGGCAAATATCGCCATACCCTGCGCCAGCGGCTGGGGTGGGGCCTGCCCTCCCTGCCCCCGGCCCCCCGCATCTGGGTCCATGCCGTCTCGGTGGGTGAGGTGATGGCCGCCCAGGGGTTGATCCAGCAACTGGCTCAACGTTTTCCGGGCCATGCCATCCTTCTCTCCACGGTGACCAAAACGGGCCAACAGATTGCCCAAACCCTGCCCGCCGTCCAGGCCACCTTTTATCTGCCCCTGGATCTGCCCTGGATCGTCAACCGGGTGGTGCGCACCATCCGCCCCTGCTGTCTGATCGTTCTGGAGACCGAACTCTGGCCGGGGCTGTTTTATGCCATGGCGGCCGCCGGGATTCCCGTCATGCTGGTCAACGGTCGTCTCTCCCCCCGTTCCTTTCGCCAGTATCGCAAAATTCGGCCTCTCATGGAACGGTTGCTGGCCAAGGTGCAACTGTTCGCCATGCAATCCCCAGGGGATGCGGAGCGGATGATCGCTCTGGGGGCACTTCCCCAGCGGGTGCAGGTGACCGGTAACATGAAATATGATCAGGCGTTGCAGAGCGTGCCGCCGGAAAAAATGGCGGCCCTTGCCCAACGGCTGCCACCGCCGGAGGGGATCATCTGGATAGCCGCCAGCACCCATCCGGGGGAGGAGGAGATTTTGTTGGCCTGTCTGAATGCGTTGCAGCCAAACTGGCCCGATCTGCGCCTGATTCTGGTTCCCCGCCATCCCGAACGCAGCGGCGCGGTGGCCGCTCTGCTCAAGCAGCAGGGGTGCTCCTATGCCCTCTTTTCCCAGCTGACCGGCTCCTGGCAGGAGAGGGTTTTGCTGGTGGATGGGGTCGGCTGGCTCACTCCACTCTATGGCTATGCCCATCTGGCCTTTGTGGGGGGCAGCCTGGTGCCCCATGGGGGGCAAAACATGCTGGAGGCCGCCTCTTGGGGGCTGCCCATTCTGTTCGGTCCCCACACCTTCAACTTTCGGGAGATCAGCCGCCAACTCCTGGAGGCGGGGGGGGCCATACAGTTGCAGGATGCCGCCGAACTGCTGCCCGCCATGCAGGGCCTGTTGGCGGACAGCGCGGCGTGTGCACGCATGGGTGCCCAGGCCAAACAGGTGATCGGCCAGAACAGCGGAGCCGTGGCTCGCACCCTGCACGCCATCCAGCCTTATCTTCCCCCGGCGGCGACCGGGCCG
>JADGCE010000015.1:7390-32692 GCA_015229095.1 Magnetococcales bacterium
TGTATGGCGCGCTGCTCCATCTGCGCGCCGAACTCTATCGCCGCCATGGGTTGGCCTCCTACCGTGCCCCCTGTCCGGTGATCAGCGTCGGCAATCTGTCGGCGGGGGGGACCGGCAAAACCCCCATGGTGCTCTGGCTGGCGCAACGCCTGCGGGGCTGGCCGCAGCGGTTGGCCATTGTCAGTCGGGGCTATGGCGCCGCTGCCCGACCGGTTGCCGACGGGCCCCGGGGGGTGACGGTGGTGGCCGACCCCGATGGGATACGCCTCGCCAGCCCCCAGGCAGGGGATGAGCCCCTGCTGCTGGCCCGCAATCTGCCGGGGGTCACCGTTCTTACCGGGGCCAACCGGGCCCGTTTGATCGAATATGCCGTCACCCGCTACGGTGCCGGGATCATTCTCATGGATGATGGGTTTCAACACCTGCGGGTTCAGCGGGATCTGGATCTGCTTCTGATGGATGCCCGGCACCCCCTGGGCAATGGCCATGTGCTGCCGGGAGGTATTTTGCGGGAGTGGCCCCGGGCTGTGCAGCGTGCGGACGCCATTCTGCTGACCCGTTGCCCCACCGAGGCGCTGTTTGAGCAGGCCAGGGAGATACTGGCCCCCTGGGTCTGTGACAAACCCCTGTTGCGTGCCGATCATCAAGGGGTTGCCTGCCTGCGCCTGGGGGATGAACAACCCCTGCCCCTCGCCACCCTGGCTCAACAGCCCGTTTTGGCCTTTTGCGGCATTGCCCGTCCCGACTCGTTCGCCCGCTCCCTGGCCGCCATTTCTGTCTCCAGCCGCGCTTTTTTGGCCTTTCCGGACCATTTTGCCTTTACCCGTGCGAGCATCACCCGGCTCATCCAGCAGGCCCGTGCCTGCCAGGCTGAGGCACTGCTCTGCACGGAAAAAGATGCGGTCAAGGTGCAACCCGAATGGCTGGAGGAGGGGACATCCGCCTTTCCCCTCTACTATCTCCGTATGCGGATGCACTTTGCGACGGAACCGCTCTGGCTCAACCAGCGCCTGCGGCTGTTGCTGGGGCCGGCAGGTCCAGACGCCGGGCCTCATCCACCAGCATGACGGGAACCCCCTCCCGGATGGCAAAGGCCAGACGGTCGGCTTTGCAGATCAGCTCTCTGGCCTCCCGATCCAACACCAACGGGCCCTTGCATTGCGGGCAGACCAGAATGGTCAACAACTCTTTGTCAATCATGGGCGCGACCTCACGGGATGGCAAACGTTTGTCAAGGATCCCGCACACGCCCCCCTGGCCATGCTGCAGGGGAGGAGGGGAACCACGCCGCCACTATACCAGCATCGGCGGCAACCAGGAAAGCGGGAATGCGACGATACGATGAAAGTCTTCGTTGCCATTTGCCCTGGAAGGCCGTTAAACTCCCCGGAGGAGGGGATTCACGGATAAGGGATGGGAACAACAGTGCGCAATAGGATCGATCACCTGGTGACTGCCAGTCTGGAACGCTTGCGTCGTGAGGGGCTGTTTCCTCCCGATTGGCCGTTTGTGTTCAGTGTGGAGCGGCCACGGGAGAAAAGCCACGGCGATTTTGCCACCAATGCCGCTCTGGTCCTGGCCAAGGCCGCCCGTCTGTCGCCGCGCCTGCTGGCCGACAGGATTGTCGCCGCCCTGCCGGAACAGCAGGATGTGGAACGCTGGGAGGTGGCCGGACCGGGATTTATCAATTTTTTTCTTTCGGCCAGCTGCCTGCAGACGGTGATTCCCGCCATTCAGCAGGCGGGTTCCCGTTTCGGAGAGAGCAGCAGCGGGGCCGGACGCCGGGTGCAGGTGGAGTTTGTCTCCGCCAACCCCACCGGTCCCATGCACCTGGGGCACGGTCGGGGGGCGGTGGCGGGTGATGTGATCGCCCGCTTGCTGCAGGCCATCGGCTGCACGGTGGAGCGGGAATATTATATCAACGATGCCGGTGCCCAGACCCTGGTGCTGGGACGCTCGGTGCTGTTCCGCTATCACGCCCTCTACGGCCAGGAGCGGGAGATGCCGGAAGGGTGTTATCCGGGGGAATATGTGGAGGAGATTGCCCAGGCCCTGCGGCAGCGGGACGGGGAGCGCTGGCTGAGCAGCTCCCTGACGGAGGATCCCCCCATGGCGGTGGTGGAGTTTGCCATGCAGCAATGTCTGCACTGGATCCGCGCCGATCTGGCCCTGCTCAACATCACCTTCGACACCTGGTTTTCAGAACGCACCCTCCACCAACAGGGGGGCATCCTGCGCGCCGTTGCCCAGTTGGAGGCTCAGGGATTGATCTACGAGGGGTTGCCGGACCCCCCCAAAGGCAAACAGTTGGAAAGCTGGCAGGCCCGGCCCCAGCGGCTGTTTCGTTCCAGCCAGTTCGGTGACGAAGTGGACCGTCCCTTGCAGAAGTCGGATGGCAGTTTCACCTATTTTGCAGCCGATATGGCCTATCACCTGGACAAAGCCCAACGGGGTTTTGACGCCCTCGTCAATGTTTGGGGGGCCGACCATGGGGGGTATGTCAAACGGGTGCAGGCCGCCCTGGCCGCCTTGACCGGGAAAAAAGATCTGCTGACCATCTGCCTGGTGCAGATGGTGACGCTTCTGCGGGGGGGGCAGCCGGTGCGCATGTCCAAACGCTCCGGCACCTTTGTCACCCTGCGGGAGGTGGTGGAGGAGGCGGGATCCGATGCGGTGCGTTTTTGGTTTTTGCTCCGCTCGGCCGGGGCCAACCTGGATTTTGACCTGGATCTGGCCATGGCAAAAACCAACGAAAATCCCGTATTCTATGTACAATATGCCCACGCCAGGGTGCACTCTTTGGAACGTCGGTTGCGGGAAAGAGGGTTGGCAGAAAGCTCCGAGCCCCCGCTGCTGGCCCGTCTGACCGAAGCCGCAGAGTTGGATCTGTTGCGATTGTTGAGCCGCTTTCCGGAGATGATCGAACAGGCCGCCCTGGAAAAAGAGCCGCACAAGGTGCCCTACTATCTTTTGGAATTGTCGGCAGCCTTTCACACCTACTATAATGGCTGCAAAATTTTGGAGGAAGATGCCCAGTTGCGCGGGGCCAGGCTCGCCCTGGTGCGTGCTGTGGGTCAGGTTGTTGCCAATGGTTTAACTCTACTGGGCGTACATGCCCCGGAGCAGATGTGACTCCCCGTTACCCGACTTCTGCACGTTTTCGGCGTCATCAGCGGCAATTTCCCCTGCTGCCGGTCTTGGGTGCTGCCCTGTTGGTTGGGGTGGGCGTGTACGCGCTGCTGCCCTCCAAACCGGAGCCGGCCAAGACGACGGCCCAACCGCCGCAGGAGGTCGTCGAGCGGGCAGAACAGGCGCCCCGTTCCCCGCCGGTTGCCCCGGAGAGACCGTCCGTCGTCAAAACGGAGAGTAAACCCCAGGCCGAGGCCAAACTGGCGATCAAACCGGAGAGCCGACAGGTGCCTGTGGGCGAACCCAAGCCGGCCCCGCAATCGGCTGGCAAGGCGGCGCCCTCTCTGGAAAAAGCGGATGTCAAGACGACCACCCGCACCGATGGCAAACCGGATCTCCAGGCGGCCAACCGCCCGGAGAGCAAGCCGGACCTGAAGGCAGCCGCCCAGGCGGAACCCAAGCCGGAACCCAAGGCAGAGCCCAAGTCGGAATCCAGGTCAAGCGGGCGGCAGGAGATCAAACTGGAGATCAAACCGGAGAGTCTGCCCGCGCGCAGGCCGGAGAGCAGACCGGAGAATAAAGCGGAAGGCAAGGCGGAATCCGCAGCCAAAAAGGGGGAGTCCAAGGGAGAGACAGAATCCGGCGGCAAGGGCAAAGAGAAGGCGGTGTCGGGCGCAGAGACACCGCAAAAGCCCCCCCTGCTGCCCCAGCCCAACCGGGAAGAGGAGAGCAGTGCGGCCAACCATCCCCTGCCCGATGCACTCCCACCCAGACCTCGGGAGCAGGAGATGGATCTGACCTTTTACAAAGGGTTGGCCAACAAAAGGATGATCCTTCCGGAGGAGCCCCCCGGCAAAAAGGTGATACCGCCCTTTTTGGCCTCTTACACGCCCACCACACCGGGTGGCAAGCGGATTGATGCGCTGGGCGGCCATGACAAGAGCGTGGTCAAGCCGGTTGCACCCAAACCACTCCCGGATGGCAAAGGGGTGGGGGATGCCCATCCTTCGACAGAGGCAAAAAAAGCGGCTCCGGAGAACAAAACGGCCACCGAGGCTCGGAAGCCGCCGGCTGAGACGGAAAAACCGCCGGCGGACTCCAAAAAGCAACCGGCAGAATCCGCCAAGAAAAAGAGCTATCAGGTGCAGATCGCCATTCTTTCCGACCTTAAAAATGCCACGGCCCTGGTGGAAAAATTGCGTGCCCAAGGGGCCGGCAATCCCCGTATCAGCACCCTCAAATATGACTCCGGGCGCTCCGTTTTTCGGGTACGTTTGGGTCCGTTTGCCAGCCAGGGCGAGGCGGCCAAGGCGGGTCAGCGTTGGCAAACCATAGGCCAACCGGCACTTATTACCGCTGTGGATGAGTAGTGCTTCCCATCCCCCGGATCGGGATGCCGGGCTTCTTCTCTGATGGACCGTTTTACCGCACAAAAAAGGCTGTGAGTGTACCATGCGTCAGGAACAGGAGAGACCGGCAACCCTTTTGATTGTCGATGATGCCCCGGACAGTATCGCCTTGTTGCGGGGTGTGTTGAAATCAAGCTATCGCGTGCTGTCGGCTTCCCAGGGTGAAGAGGCCTTGCAGATTGTCGATTCCCAGTCGATCGATTTAATCTTGCTGGATGTCGTCATGCCCGGCATGGACGGCTTTTCGGTCTGCAAAAAACTGAAAGAAAATGAAAACAGCCGGGATATCCCTGTTATCTTTGTGACATCCAAAAAAGATCATGCCAGCGAGTCTAAAGGTTGGAGATTGGGTGCGGTGGATTATTTGACCAAACCCATCAACCCGCCTGCGGTGGTGGCCAGGGTGCGGGTCCATTTGGATTTGAAGCGGCAAAGGGATCTCCTGGCGCATCAAACCCATGTCTGGACGGAGCGGGGAGAGCATCTGCGCTCCATCCTGGACAATGCCTTGGATGCCATTGTGACCATCGATTTGCAGGGTCGGATCATGGATTTCAATCCGGCTGCGGAGCGGTTGTTTGGCTTTGCGCAGAAAGATGTGCTGGGCCGGGATATGGCCGAGCGGATCATTCCCCCGGAGTTTCGCGGGCGTTATCAAGCCGCCATGAAGCGCTGGTCAACCTATGCAGGGCGCGTGCAGCCATTCACCCGGCGTATCGAGATGCCCGGTTTGCGTGGAGATGGTACACGGGTCGATCTGCAAATCGCCCTGACCATGGTCTCCAGCATGGGAAAATGCCACTTTACCGCCTTCATGCAGGATATTACCGAGCGCAAGCAGTTGCTGAAATCCCTCAACGAGGCCCTGCTGGTTGCCGAATCCTCCAACCGGGCAAAATCCGACTTTATCGCCAATATGAGCCATGAAATCCGCACACCGATGAACGGCGTGTTGGGGATGATCGAGTTGGCCCTGGGCACCGAGCTGCCTGAGCAGGCCAGGGAGTTTTTGGTCCATGCCAAATCGTCGTCGTTTATCCTGCTGCGGGTGATCAACGATATTCTGGACTATTCCAAGATTGAAGCCGGCAAATTGCTCATGGAGTCGGTGGATTTTACACTGGAAGAGCTGCTGACGGACGCGATCCATCTGTTTCGGCAGACGGCCACCGAGAAGGCCCTGGAACTGGTGGTCTCCGCACCGCTGCATCTCTGTGGTCCGCTGAAGGGCGATCGTTTACGCATTCAACAGGTTTTGATCAATCTGGTCGGCAATGCCATCAAGTTTACCCCGGCGGGCATGATTCATCTCAAGGTGCGAGTTCTGGAACAAAGCGACAGCGATGCGCTCTGGGAGTTTGCCGTGCAGGATACCGGCATTGGCCTCAGCGCAGAGCAAATGGCGGCCCTCTTTTCCCCGTTTGTGCAGGCGGACAGCAGCATTACCCGCACATTTGGCGGTTCAGGTCTGGGGCTGACCATCTGCAAACGGCTGGTGGAGATGATGGGGGGTAAAATATGGGTCACCAGTACCCCCCATGTGGGCAGCACTTTCTCTTTTACCGTGCGTCTGGGCATCCCCCCCTCCCCCTCTGCCGCCCTGGAGGGGCCGCCTGAGGCCCTTCAAGGGATCAAAGTGCTGGTGGTGGATGACAATGAGGAGGCCCTCCGGGTCTGCACGGAAATTCTCACCCGTCTGGGCTTGGCGGTGGAGTCTGCGGCAAGCGGTCAACAGGGGCTGGAACTGTTGCGGTTGGCCGCCGCCCCACAGGGCTTGCCGTATCGGCTGGTGCTGGTGGACAGTCGGATGCCAGGCATGGATGGGTTGGAAATGGTGCAAAAGATGCGGGCCGACCCGCTGTTGAATGGTGGTCAGCCGTACAAGGTGCTGCTGATGAGCACCTTTGGCAAGGTGGATCGGCTTCAGTACACCCACCGGGTGGGGGTGGATGGCTCTTTGCTCAAACCCATGATCCCCGCCGTATTGCGGGAGAGAATTCTGGAACTGTTGGGGCAAACCGCGCCTTCGTTCTCCCGTGTTCATGAGGCGGTTCGGTGGGACAAGGAGAGGGTGTTGCGCAGCGTGGGGGGGGCCCAGGTGTTGCTGGTCGAGGATAACCCCATCAATCAAAAGGTGGCGCGGGAGATGCTGGAGGGGGTGGGGGTGGTCGTCACCCTGGCCTCGCAGGGGCAGGAGGCCATCGACCTGCTGCTGAATCAGCCTTTTGAATTGGTCTTCATGGATGTGCAGATGCCCGTGCTGGATGGTTACCAGGCGACTCGCCGACTGCGCGCCATGCCATCGTTCCAGACGCTGCCCATCATTGCCATGACCGCGCACGCCCTGGCCGGCGACCGGGAGGCCTGTTTGGCCGCCGGCATGAACGATTTTATTGCCAAACCCATTGATCTGCAGCAACTCTTCCGCGTGTTGATCCAATGGCTTCCGGAGCGTGACAACCCGGTCGTGCTGCCCGTTGCGCCGACCCCGGCACCGGAAGAGGGTTGGGAAAATGTGCCGGGTGTGGAGGTGCGGGAGGCCTTGACCCAGTTGGGTGTCAGCCTCTCTTTTTACAGAAAAATGTGGGGCGATTTTCGGCGGGATTATCAACAGGCCGGCACGGAGATCGGCGCGCTGTTGTGGGAGGCAGAGGATCCCGCCGCAGGACGGCGGCAGGCGCATTCCATCAAGGGGGTGGCGGCCAACCTGGGGGCGCGCCGGTTGGCAGAGGCCGCCGCTGCGTTGGAACAGGGGATCGCCGACAACCGCCGTGCAGAGTGGCCCTCGTTGCTGGAAAGCTTCACCCAGGCCCTGGCGCAGGCCCTGGAGTCCGCCGTTGTGCTGGAACAGGAGCCCTTGTCCCAGGCAGAGGTGGCTCCGGTTTTGCCGGCAACGGAGATCATCGACTGGGAGGCCGTGGTGCGACACATCACCACGATGGCCTACTGGTTGCGGAAAGGCAACGTCAAGGCCGCCGAGAGCCTGGAGCCATTGCAAAAACTGTTGACCGGGACGGTACTGGAAGGGAAGCTGCTTCAGTTGACGCAAGAGATGGGGCAATTTTCTTTCGCCGCCGCCCGTCAGACCCTGAAAGCCATCGCCGACCTTTGCCCCGAATGAGTCAATAGAGTATGGGGTCCCGGGGAGATTATCTCCCCGGGCGGAGTCCAGAGGCAGAGCCTCTGGTATGCAAGCATGCACACACGCCGCCCCGCACCCCCTCACCAGAGAGGGATGCAGAAAAAATCCCCATACGATGCTCCTGGAAATGTGTGAAAAAGGGTGCAATGGGCGAAAAAGGGCGTGCAGGAAGAGGTTTTTCTTGTTACAATTCGGAGCAAGGCAGTGTGAGGGGGCAGGGCTTTGGTGTCGGGTGCTCCGAGGCCTCTTTCGTTCAGGCGGTCGGGGGCCCCTTTATCCAGAAATACAGTCGTGGATACGCCGTTGGAAAAACAAAAAATCTTGATCGTGGATGACACGCCCGCCAACGTCAAACTGCTCGTCAATGCCCTGCTTCCTCGCTATGAGCTGATTGTGGCCAATGAGGGGGAGAGTGCGCTGCGGTTGGCGAGAGAGGAAAACCCGGATCTCGTTTTGTTGGACATCATGATGCCCGGCATGGATGGCTATGCCGTCTGCCGAAACCTGAAGGAGCGGGAGGAAACCCGTGCCATTCCCGTGATTTTTCTCACCGCCATGAG
Source organism: Magnetococcales bacterium (assembly GCA_015229095.1). Lineage (GTDB taxonomy): Bacteria > Pseudomonadota > Magnetococcia > Magnetococcales > Magnetaquicoccaceae > Magnetaquicoccus. The sequence goes on from JADGCE010000015.1 coordinate 15,631, forward strand.
CAGCGCGACCGATGAAATGACGGGTTTTCAGATAGGGGCGGTGGACTATATCACCAAGCCCTTCAGCGTGGCCATTGTGCTCTCCCGGGTGGCCACCCATTTGGCCTTGCGGAGTGCCTATGTACAGCTGGAGCGGCAATATGCGGCGTTGTGCGAAACGGAGCTGTTGCGCAAGGATGTGGAGAGTATTGTCCGTCACGACATGAAATCCCCCATCGATGGCATCATCGGCTGTTCGACCCTGTTGCTGCGCAACGAGGCCCTTCCCCGCACGGAACTCCGTAAATTTATTCAGATGATCCAGGACTCGGCGCGCCGTCTGCGGGAGATGGTGAACCTCTCCCTGAACCTGGTCAAGATGGAACAGGGACGCTACCAGTCGACCTTGCAATCGGTGGATTTTCTGCCAATCCTGCATCGTGTCTTGGCGGATCAGCAAACCATGATCGAGGCCAACAATACCCCCACCTTCATTCTGATCAACGACCAACCGGAACAGGGGGGGGAGAGCTTTTCGGTCATGTGCGATGAAACCCTCTGCTACACCATGATGGCAAATCTGATCAGAAATGCTTTGGAAGCCTCTGCAGAGGGCCAGTTGGTGCGCATTTTCCTCCAGGATCGTGGCGCAGAGGTCGGCGTGGCCGTTCACAATCACGGGGCGGTTCCCGAAGAGATACGGTCGCGTTTTTTTGACAAATATGTCACCTGTGGCAAAAAGGGCGGCACGGGTTTGGGCACCTATTCGGCGCGTCTGATGGCAGAGGCGCAAAAGGGCCGTATCGAGTTGCAGAGTTCGGAAAGGGAGGGGACGACAGTGACCGTCATCCTGGCGAAAGGCGAAGAGCTGGAAGGATTGTTTGATCGCAGATAGTAAAATTTTTTATTGTGTTATCAACGGTTTTGTCGAGAGACAAGGAGTCAGGATTGTGGCATACAACGCGGGCAAGGCCTCCTCTGGCAAACGACTGGGACGATTTTTTTCAGCGCGGAGATGGAACAGGGTACGCAACAAGTTTTTATTTCCAACTCTCATGATTGTTATCGTTGGCACGGTTTATATTGGCTGGACATCGTTTCACGAGACGGAAAATGCCGTCATCCAGAGTGCCCTGCTCTCCATGCACAACGATATTCAGAAAAAAAGCGCCGCCGCTCGGACATTCCACGACAAGGCCATCAGCGATCTGCTGATGGCCATCGAAAATCCCGCCTTCAAAGCCTATTTCAACCTGGAGGATACCCGACAGGGCAACCTCTACAGCGAACAGGAGGGCAAAAAACGGATCACCTTTACCGATCAACAGATGGCGTTCAAAAAACCGCTGGAAGCCTGGACCTTGATGATGCAGCAGCGGTTTCCCATCGTGGAATCCTGCATCATCGACCGGACCGGACAGGAGCATCTGCGGGTCACCCACGGTGAAATTGCCCCCGACGAAGATTTTTCCAGCACGGAAGATGGGGCGCCCTTTTTTGCCCCCACCTTTGAGCTGGGTGCCGACCAGGCCCATGTCAATTATCCCTACATGTCCGCCGATGCCAAAGAGTGGGTCTTTTCCTACACGGCGCCGATCATTCTGGAGGATGGTACAAAGCCAGCCTTTTATCATTATGAGTTGCCCCTCACCCTTTTCCAAAAACTGGTCACCGGTCAGGGGCAGGAGGGAGGCGCAAAGGATGCCAAGGAGTCTGGGCGTTTTTTGATGATCGACGACCAGGGGCTGGTCCTGGCTGACAGTCAGCAGGCCATTCCCCTGAAGAGGAAAACCGACGTCGATCCCGAGGCGGAACAATTTTTGAAAGATTATCTCCCCGATGCAAAAAGCGTGTTTTCCGCAGCCGCAGGGATGGAAAGCCTGCTCAGTGCCATTCAGGCGGGGGCTTCCGGCTCCGGGCAATTCAAGCAGGCGGGGGTCAACTATTATGTGGTCTTTGAGCCCATCGCCCCGCAATTTCACTGGAACATTGTCTATATCAAGCCCTATTCCGCCCTGCTCAGCGGTGACAACTCCCTGGAGGGCATTCAGCTCAAAATCGTGATATCGGGTGTTCTCATGGTGATCGTTGCCCTGCTGATGATCACCTGGATGAGCAATCGGGTGGTGCGACCGCTCCAGAATGCGGTATCCGTCACCAATCGCATGGCCGGTGGAGATTTTTCCATACGGGTGGAGGTGGTTTCCGGTGACGAATCGGGGCAGATCGGCGTGGCCATCAACGTGATGGCCGACAAACTTTCCGAACTTTTTGACAGCATCCACGATGCGGCCAACGTGGTTTCGGAAATTTCCCATACCTTGCAGGAGCGTGCCGCCTTTTTGCTGGAAAATTCCGGCCAACAGGATGGCTTGGTTCAGGAGATCACCCACTCCATGAGTGCCATCGCCAAGGGGGTGGAGAGCAATTCAGACCATGCCACCCACACCCGCAAGCGGGCAGAGAGTTCGGCGCGTGAGGCGCAGGAGAGTGGTGTGGTGGTGGAGAGCTCCGTGGCATCCATCCGTAAAATTCGTGATGAGATCCAGGTTGTGGAAGAGATTGCCCGTCAGACCAATCTGTTGGCCTTGAATGCGGCCATCGAGTCGGCGCGGGCAGGGGAGCATGGCAAGGGCTTTGCCGTGGTGGCCGCCGAAGTGCGCAAGTTGGCCGAGCGCAGCCAGGGGGCCGCTGTCGGCATCAGCCATTTGGCACAAAGCAACGTGACGACCGTGGAACAGGTGGGGCAGTTGATCCAGAGTCTGGTGCCCAGCATTCAGGAGACCGCCCATCTTGTCCAAAAAATTCATGATGGCAGTCTGTTGCAACGCACCAATATCCAGGGGGTCAACCAGGCGGTGGGCACCCTCGGAGAAAAAACAAGGCAGAACTCCCAGGAAGCCACCCTGTTGCACGATATTGCCAACCAGTTGAACAGCAAGGTCAACCAATTGTTGGAGGCCACAGGGGCCATCATAGAGGATGGTGACGAGGGGGCGTAACGGCAGAGAGTGATGTTATGATGATTTTCCGGCGTTGCGGAAATAGTCCAGCAGGGCGTGGATCGGTACAAATCCCCGCAAGGCGCCCTTGTTGCTGACCACCGGCAGGGCATACAGCGCATGCTTTTGCATCAGGTCGGCGGCTTCGTTGATGGTGCCGTCGCTGGTCACCTTGATCATCTTCTGCTGGGTATTGAACTTGCCGATCGGCAGGGCATGCAAGGCTTTATCCCGGGGGGTTGGTGTGCCGTTGTTGTAGAAGGGGCCCATGACCTGATGGATATCGCTCTGGCTGAGAACGCGAATCAACACCCCTTTGCGCTCTATGCCGATATAGCGATAGCCATCCTGGGTGATGGCGGAAATGCCCCGCGCCACCCTCTCCTCTTCCTTCAGCGTGAACGGAGTCTCTGTCATCACTTGTCGGATACTGCCAGCGACCTGGGGTGCCAGGGATTGTCCCGTTGCACCGAACGCCTCCTCTTCCTCTTCCTCTTCCTCTTCCTCTTCCTCCTCTACAGCCGCTGTTGCAGCACCCCCGGCGGCGGTCATCTCTGCGGGAGAGCCAGGGATCTCCTCTTGCAGGATGGCTGCGGCCAACGATCGGGAGAGGAGCCAGTGGGCTGTGGCTGCCGGAAACTCGGCGACCGTAATCTCGACCGTGCCGATCAGATAGGTGCTCTCCCCATCCAGGCTGGGGGGCATATTGTCCGGGTAGGTATGCTTGACGGAATCCAGAAAAAGATGGGCCCCTTTGGCGATGTTTTCTTCCAACCGGCGGTTGAGGTTGGAGATGATCTGTGTGGCAACCTCCCGGAACCCCTCATGGCTCTCCTCGTCATAATCCCGACTGGCAATTTTTTCCTGGATGACCGATTCACTCGTCATCATCAACGTGCCAGCCAGAGCAATGGAGAGGGGGGTGTCGAAGACCAGATGCAAACCGCCCAGTCCCTTGGCGTCCTCTTCTGCATAACAGACACTGCGGTCGGCGGAAAAGAGGGGAGCCAAATCGTCCACGCCGCGCAACAGGGCGACATTGCCGAGACTGCACTGCACCGGGGCTGTGGTCAGATCCGAAATCTCTTGAGCCAACTCATTAAAATAACCTGAAAAGAATGAGTTTGCCTTGTTGGTGACAGTTTTGGGAGTTTCCATGCAATCCTACTCGCTTACGTTCAAAATGGGAGTCCAACCGCCCGGGGTGGCCCGGGTGCTATATGGTCCAGCGATAGACAACATCCGCACAGTTGCCTGCGTCGTTGTAGGACAGCTTTGTGCAGAGAGAGCGAACCAGGGCAATGCCCCGTCCACCGTGACCGGTATTGTCTTCCAACGCCGAATGGACCCGGCGATGATCAAAACCGGGCCCCCCATCTTCCACACGAATGTGCATTTCTCCCCCAATTTTTTGCTGTTTTTCATCAAACTGGGGGATATGGGTCAGTTCCAGACGGATAAACCCATGCGCCAAGGCCGCCAAACGCTCTTCCCGTTGGCTGTAATAGCGCAAAAACCCTTCGGGTGTGCGTTTTGTACGGGTATCCAGCCCCAACAGGCCGTGGTCCAGGGCGTTGGAAAACAGCTCGGCCAGGGTGGTATAAATCCGCTCTCGATGGCCGGTCGGGGCCTGCAAATTCATGATCGCATGGACAATGGCCGGCAAAGGATCCACCGTTTGCAACAACTGGGGGCTGAAAAAGAAAGAGAGGCTCCAGTTGGTCGGGGTCACTTTTTTGCGGGCCTGGCTGAAACGATCTCCCGAGGACTCCTCGCCAGCGCGGGCGCAGTCGATTTCCAGAATGGAAATGTCATCCGTTTGCTGGGCAGTGCCGCGAAAATGCTCCAGAGCTGCCCAAATGGTATCAAACAGCTTTTCCGGAGGCACACTGCCGTCAAAGTAACGCTCCAGCCGTTCGCTGCCAAACATTTCATGGTCGCTGCGGGTGGCCTCGGTGAGACCGTCCGAATAGAGAAACGCCCGGGTCTCTTTGCGCAGCTCAAAAATGGCCACCTTGCGGTCATCCGGGGTAAAAGGGCGGATCCCCAGAGGCAGATGGTTGGAGAGAATGCGGTGTTGCAAACGGCCCTGACCATCCACCAGCAGCACATCCGGCAAGCCACCGTTCCAGACGGTCAAACTTTGTTGACGAAAATCCACCTCCAACAGGCAGGCTGCGCAAAACATGCGGGTCGGCATGATGTCCAGCAGTTTGTCATTCATCGCCTCGGCTAGGTCACCGATGGAATAACCCTGTGCCGTCAGGCCATAAAAAATCTCGGAAAGGGGCAAGGCTCCCACCGCTGCCGAGAGACCATGACCTGTAAAATCTCCCAGCATCACATGCAACCCCCCTGCCGGGTTGTAACTGGCCACCAGGAGATCCCCGTTGAACTGGGACATGGGAACGGACATATGCCGCAGGCAAGGGGCATCCAACAGGTTGCCCGCCCGCACGATATTGCTGAACAGATGCTGGCTGATATCCAGCTCTTGCTGCACCCGCTCCTGGTGTCGCTCCAACTCCTCTTTTTGGGTGTGCAGCTCTGTATGCAGGCGCCGGATGCGCTCCATGGCCTCAATTTTGGCACGGAGAATGGTCCGGTTGAATGGCTTGGTCAGAAAATCATCGCCTCCCGACTCGATGCACTGGACCAACCCCTCTTCGTCCGTGACCGCCGTCAGAAAGATGACCGGGACAAACCGATCGGAACTGATTTGCTTGATGGCACGCGCCGCCTCATAGCCATTCATGTGTGGCATGCGGATATCCATCAAGACCAGATCGGGCTGTTCACTGGCAAACATTTCCACCCCTGCCCGACCATCCTCCGCAGAGAGCACCTGATGCCCTTCGCGGCTCAGCAGTCGGTTGAGGACGGTGCTGTTGATGCGATCATCGTCGACGATCAGGATTTTCATTGCCTGGTGTACATCCCGATGTGTGACAGGTTACGTGATTTTGAACAGACGCTGAAAGTTTGCAGTTTCCAATATTTTGCGAATCTCTGGCCGGGCGTTGGCGATTTCAATGTCGGCCTCGTTGGTGCCCGCCTCTTCCCGCAGCAGGAGCAGCATGCCCAGTGCGGATGAGTCGATATACTCTGTGCCAGCCAGATCGATGATAAAACGACGGCTGTGGCTCTTGTCCGTTGTCTCCTCTTGATAGGCGGCCCGAAACTGGGAGTGCATCTCAAAGTTGAAACGGCCCTTGATGCTGATGGTGGTCTCTTGGTCAGAGCGTGCGATGGAAATGGTACCAGACATGACGATTACCCCTTGTGCATTCAGATGGTTCGGAAACAGCGCCCACTAGGATAACTGTTAAAATCGAGATGTCAATATCGATTCAATGTTCCGTGATGCAATCTCCTTGCGATGGCTGGCAGGTGCCGGGCGGAACTGGAAGCCGCCAAAGTGCAGGCTGTTCCTGGCGTTCATTGTCCCGAACAGCGCGCCGAGGGGGAGTCGCTTGCGGAGGATTTTGCCTGTTTTTTCATTTGGGAAACTTCCCTGTTTATAAAAAAATAATAACATTTACAGTATTTTATGTGGATTCCTCGCCGCCCGGTTTGTTTTTTTGCAAAAGGGCGCATTTTTTTGTACCAATTCCTGACACAATTTGCTACATTCCCCTCCGCGAGTTTGGGTGAAGTGGCTCCCGTGCGGTCGCACGAGGCGCTCCTCTCCCTTTTGTCGCGCTGTTTTGTGCCTGGGGGGGGTACAACGGGCGCCTGAGTGGCGAACAGTGCCGTCGTGGGTCTCTCCGTCGTCCAACCGGCTTCCGGTTTGGCGGGTCGCGCGCCATCGCGGATGAAACCCTTCAAGAGCCGAAACACTTAACATTTTTAAGAGGCTGAGATTTTAATGAAAACATCTATGGTGTCGGAAGTGATCAGTGATCCCATCTGTGACAATAATGACACGCATCTGTGGATGGCCGTGATGGATCGGGCCGTGCGGGATCTGGTCGCCCTGGAGCGTTACCGTCAAGATCCGGCGATCATGGAAGATCCTGTCTTTCGCTATGATTATCGCACCCTGAAAAAATGGTTCCATTCCGTCTCCATGGAGCCCGGCTCCTTCAACTGGATCTGCTCCCTGGTGAACATCGATCCCAAGTGGGCGCTGAATCGTCTGGAAGAGCGGTTGAAGGTTTGCCTGATCCCGGAATCCCGGCGCAACAGGGCGCGGGGGATGAGTGCGAGCCAAGTCAGCCCGGTATCGATGACCGAGGAGGAGATGGAGGAGTCATCGGCGGACGAGGCCTTCGAGGCGGCATGAATCCGCCAGTCGGGGGGATATGACCGGGCTTCTGCCCGGTTTTTTTTTACCACGGTTGCCCCTGGGGGCGCCGACAAACCAGCGGGTGTTGCCCATGAATCGTCAGCCTGTATCAGAATCCTGGAGCAAGGGGTGCGCGCTCCTGGGGGTGCGCCATGCCATCCTGGGTGGGGCCATGTCCTGGCTCTCGGAGCGCAATCTGGTCGCCGCCATCTCCAATGCCGGTGGTTTTGGGGTCCTGGCGGGTGGGGGCATGCCCGTCGACCTGTTGCGCCAGGAGATCCATGCCACCCGTGCGGCAACCCGGCAGCCCTTCGGGGTCAATCTGATCACCATGCACCCGGATTTGCCGGAGTTGGTGCGCATGGTGGTGGAAGAGCAGGTGGGTCACTGCATCCTGGCCGGCGGTGTGCCGGAGCAGGAGACCGTGACCGCACTCAAGGATGGGGGGGTAAAGGTGATCGTTTTTGCCCCCTCTTTGGCTTTGGGACAACGATTGATTCGGCGGGGTGCGGATGCCCTGATCATCGAAGGTCATGAGGCAGGGGGGCATGTCGGGCCGGTATCGACCGGGGTTCTGGTTCAGGAAATTTTGCATCACGTGGAGAGTGTTCCTGTTTTTGTGGCCGGGGGGATTGCCAACGGGGCCATGGTGGCCGCCATGGTCGCCATGGGGGCGGCGGGTTGTCAGGTGGGTACCCGCTTTGTGTGCGCCACGGAATGTATCGCCCACGCCAATTTCAAGCAGGCTTTCATCCGTGCCCAATCCCGGGATGCCGTGGTCACGGCCCAGTTTGATCCCATCCTGCCGGTCATTCCCGTGCGTGCCCTGAGCAACAAAGGCACCGCCCTCTTCAATCAAAAACAGTGGCAACTGATCGAAGAGGTGCGATCCGGTCGCCAGGAGCGCAAAGAGGCCCAGTTGGAGTTGGAACGCTTTTGGGTGGGGGCGCTGAGGCGCGCCGCCATCGAGGGCGATGTGGAATATGGTTCCGTCATGGCCGGGCAGAGTGTGGGTTTGGTCAAATCCATTCAGCCCGCGCAGGAGATTATCGACGAGCTGGTCTCGCAGTTGTAGGTGTGCCGGTACAACCGGGAAGGGGGGGAAGAAACTGCCGCCCCTTCCCGGAGTTTCTTGCCTTTCTCTTCTCCGCTTTTTCCCTCCATCCAAGAAAATCACCATTTATTTCAATAGATTGTTTTGTGGCATGTCGGTTGCTAAGATTCCAGGTGAGTCGGTTTTTCGTTCGTCGTGCAACCTGTGAGGTATCTGCTGATGACCCTGTTGAGTGCGCCGTCGCCTGCGCCCGTCTCTTCTGTTGACCTGTTGGCCTTGCTGGGCAAGTCCACCGCCTCTTCGTCGGCTTCCCTGGTGGTTGCCCCCTCTTTCGAGCACTCCCTGGGGCGTGCCATCTCCCAGAGAACCCCGCCGCCCAAGGTCGATCTTGCCAGAGACTCTTCCCAGGCCGCCGCCGCCCGGGGGGCAGAGGATGCCCGGACAGCGGATGCCAAAGCGGATGCCGTCCGGGCGGATGCCGCCCAGACGCGGCAAAACCGGACAGAGCGGATCCAGCAGGCGGCGCGTCCTGAGAGAGAGGCAGATCCTGCGGCTGATCCGGTGCGGAGCTCTGCAGAAGAGGGGGAGGAGGAGTCGGCTGCCACGACGGCAGAAGAGGATGGGGTGGAGAAGCCGGAGAGGGTGCAGAGAGTCGCCACCCTCAAACCGAAGGTGTTGGACCCCCAGGGGATGGATGGTATCGCGCAGTTGGGGGTGCGGGAGCAGGTGGCCGTGCGGTTGTTGCATGGGGAGCCGTTGCCTGCCGCCGGTGCGGTGCCGACTCCCGATATGAGTCAGACCCCTTTGTCGCCGGAAGAGCTGTTGATGCAGTTGGCACTCCTGCGTGCCTCTGCGGGCGGGGGTGACCCCTCTGCCCTGCCGGCGGAATCGGCTCGACCGACCACCGCCCTGCTGCCCAGTGCCAGCGTGGCCGTTCTGGCGGAGCAAATGATGCACAGTCGGAATGCGGAATTGTTGATCGGGGCGACGGAGAATCCAGCCGATGCCGTCGGCAAGCTGGAGTCAACCGGTGAATCGGCGACCCCTTCGGGATCGGCTTTGCGGGTGACGGGCGGTGGTCGGGGTGAGTCGGTTGCCACCTCAACTGCGCCACTGGCGGCCCGTTCCCCGGAGTTTGCCGACGAGTTGATGGATCGGGTTGGGCGGATGCGTCTCTCCTCCCGGGGAGGGGGTGGAGAGCAGTTGCGGGTCACCCTGGAGCCTGAGGATTTGGGCTCTCTGGATCTGCGCCTGCGGGTGGATGCCCAAAACCAGGTCCATCTGCTGATCACCACCGAAACCGACGCGAGTCGGGAGCTTTTGCAGCGGCAGATGGGGCAGTTGCGGGAGGCTCTGGCGCGTCAGGAGATGGGATTCGGGGAGGTGATCATCCAGGTGGGGGAGCAGTCGCAGGAGCGGCAGGCCTCTGCCCAGTGGGGGTTTGCGAGGGAACAGCGTCGACAAGAGGAGGGGATGGGAGGTGATGCGGAGGTTGCGCAGCCCGTTCGGCCTGTTGAAACGACCAGGGTGGAGGGTGTGGCCGACGGGGGGATCCACATTATCGTCTAGAGGGTCTGTGACGCGGTGGTTGCACTTTATGCGGTTAAAAGAGTTTATTGGGTGGTTCCAGGGGAGACCTGAATGACGACAGTCGCAAATTTTGGTACGATTCCTACAACACAAAGCAGCACATCAACCGACAGCAAGAAGGGGGGTGCGGAGCAGTTAAAACTGGATTTTCTGAAATTGTTGACGACGCAGCTTCAGTATCAGGATCCTCTCAGCCCCACCTCCAATGCAGACTTTACCAGTCAAATGGCGCAGTTCAGCAGCCTGGATGCCCAGAATCAGAGCAACGCGCTGTTGCAGCAGTTGCTCACGGCACAGGGGGGGAGCGCCCTGAATCAGGCGGTGGCCTATATGGGCAAGCAGGTGGTGGTGCCTGGCAATCAGACCAGTGTACAAAGTGGCGCAGCGACCGTCTATTTTGAGTTGCCGGAAGCGGTGGAGAGCGTTGCTGTCAACGTGTTCGACGCTTCGGGTGCGCTGGTGGGGGAGACGACCCTCCAGGCCGTGCCCAGTGGCGAAAACCAGGTGCGGATCAACGGGATCAACGCCCCCAATGGAAACTATCGTTTCACCGCCTCCTACACGGGCAGTGATGGCAATGCCAGGGCGGCGACCACCTTGATCTCCCGTCCGGTGACGGGGGTGGTCAACGGGGGGAGTGGGGTGCTGTTGGATCTGGATGGGCAGCAGGTGGCCTTGACGGAGGTGCGTCGCGTCGAATTGGCCAGCAGCGCGAGATAACGGCTGCAGAGGGGTTGAGATTCCGCCGCCGTTTTGCCCTGTGGGCAGCCGTGGTGTCGTGCCGAAAAATTAACAAGGTTCAGGAGGATAGTATGTCCATTACGCAAGCTATGTATGCCGGTGCCAGTGCATTGACCAATTTCAGTGAGTCGATTACGGTCATCGGTAACAACTTGGCTAACTCCAATACCACCGCATTCAAATCGAGTTCTGCCTCTTTCGAGGATGTGCTGATCCAGACGGTGGGTAACAGCGGGGCGGGTGGCAGTACCCAGGTCGGAACCGGAACGGGGCTGGCGGGGGTGCGGCAGGATATGACGCAGGGCTCCTTTGCCCCTTCGGCCAATGTCACCGATCTTTCCATCGATGGTCGGGGATTTTTCAAGGTCAGGAGTGCAATCAGTTCCACCTCGGCTGCGACGACGGCGACCAATGAGCCGGAAGTGTTTTACACCCGGGCGGGCAGTTTCCGAAAGGAGAAGGAAGGCAATCTGGTCAATACCGGCGGCTTGATCTTGCAGGGGTATGCCCTGAACGAGAGTGGCGAGCGCGGTGGGCAGATGGTGGATGTCAATCTGGCCGGCTTTGACCGGGCTCCCCCTTCGGCGACCACCCTGGTGACGGCCCATGTCAACCTGGATTCCACCACGCAGGCCATTATGCCCAGTCTGGTGCCGGTGACGCCAACCAACCCGGGGGATCCCCTCACCTATGTCGATGCGGCGGCGTACAATCCCAATCAGCCCTCCACCTATAATTTTTCCACGGCGGTGCGTATTTTTGACTCCCAGGGGGTTGGTCACAGCATGGAGTTGCAGTTCCGCAAGCTGCCCATGAAAACCCCCGCAACGGTGGTGGGTAATGGTGGAACCGCTGCGCAACAGGTGACCTTGAACCTCAGTGGTGAGGGAGGGGTCACCCTGACCTTCACGCCCACCGACAGTGATCCGGCCAATCCCGATCAGACCAAAATTTTCCGCACGGTGGTGGATTTGCCTGCCGGGGTCAGCACCCTGGCATTGAGCAATCTTGCCGCCGAGGATGGCAATGGCACTCCGCAGGATGTGGCCATGCATTTGGCCCTGACGAACGGCAAACTCTACAGGGTCACGGCGGAACCCTCCAATTCGGAGGTTGTGGTGAGCCGTCTGGCCGGTGACGATGGTCGGGATGCGGTGACGGTCGGTGCGGACAATGACAGCACCTGGGAGTGGCATGCGGTGGTCAACCGGAGAGAGTTGGAGTCGGGGCGGCCCGATGATTCCACCCTGGAGGCTCTGGTGCCCAATGCCGCACTGAAGCCGGCCGGCCTGCCCTCGGACAGCAGTATGGTGCCCACGAGTGATGGCTATTATGTGGGGCGGTTGGAATTTGATCGAAACGGCCTGCTGAAGCGGGAAGGCTCCGTACCCTTGACGGTCCAGTTTCGCGGTGCTGAATCCCAGCAGGTGCTGTTTGATTTTGGCAGAGCCGTAGGTACGTTGGGGGATTCCACCAACGATTTTTTCAAGGAACAGCCCGGGAATCTGGTCTACAAAACCGCAACGTCGGCTGTGGCAGACACAAGCTCGCATGTGGGAACCAGTTCTGTGCAGGTGGCCGGTTCCTCTTCCACCACCAAACTGGATCAGGATGGCTATCCCACGGGTATTATCGATAAAATCAGCATCAGCCCCTCCGGAGTGATCACCGGCAGCTATACCAACAGCCAAACCAAACGATTGTTTCAGATCGGTTTGGTGGACTTTCCCGACGAGGGGGCCCTGGATCAAAAAGGGGGCAATCTTTTCGCAGAGACCAAGGCCTCCGGGCAACCCCTGGAAGGTACCCCCGGCAGCGGTCGTCTGGGTGCCACCGTGGCCTATTCGCTGGAGCAATCCAACGTTGACATGTCCGGGGAGTTTGTTCGCATGATCGCCACCCAGCGGGGCTTTCAGGCCAACTCCCGCATCGTCACCGTGGTGGATGGCATGATGGAGGAGCTTCTCTCTCTCAAACGGTAGTCGGTGAACTGTTTGCAACTTTTGTCAGTCAGGTGTTGCATTCTTCCGCATGGCAGGTTATCCTGACCGCCATGAGGATTGCCGCCTTCCCGGCTCTTTTCCGGGATGTGGCAATGGCCGTTGCGCGAAATATCTGCTGCGTCTCCCGCCACGGGGGGCGCAGGTTAAAACAGAGAGGGAAGGGATCAGACCATGGCGGAAGAGGCGGAAAAAGAAGCGGGTGGCGGTGGCGGCGGTGGCGGCAGCAAGTTGCTGAAAATTATCATCCCGGTGGTGGCCTTGTTGCTGGGTGCCGGGGGAGGATATTTGATGGGCAACAGCGCCGGTGCCAAAAAGGCGGAAGAGGCCGCAGCCCTGGAGCCGGAGCCCAAGGCCGGTGAGGTTGCCAAAGATGCCACAGCCATGGTGGGGGATATGTACAAATTGGATCCCTTCGTGGTCAATCTGAATGAGCCCAAGGGGAGTCGCTACCTGAAGGCCACCATCCAATTGGAGATGAGCATACCGGAGCTGAAAACCGAGTTGGATCGCCGTGCAGCCCAGCTGCAGGATGTGATCCTGGCTCTGCTGACCTCTAAATCTTTCCAGGATTTGCAGGCCTTGGAGGGAAAGTTCCGTCTGCGTGAAGAGTTGCTCTCCCGCATCAATGCGTTGTTGGTCAACGGTACAGTAACCCGTGTTTATTTTACCGAATTTGTCATTCAGTAGCACTGCCCGATCCCAAGAATAAGCCCATGACCCAGATCCTGTCAGAGGAAGAGATCAATGCCCTGATGCAGGGGTTGGAAGAGGGTTCCATCGATCTGGATACGCCCAGGGAGAGTGAGCCCAAAGAAGAAAAAAAGGTAACCGCCTTCTTCTTTGGCCAAAGAACCGCCATCCGGGTGGGGGCCATGCCCGGGCTCGACATGATCAACGAGCATCTGGCCTCACAGCTTTCCTTCAAGCTGAGCCAAAAGGTGGGGCGGGAGGTTCATGTCCAACCCAAATCCACCACCAACCAGATTTTTGGGCGCTTTCTCCACTCCCTGGATCCCCCGATCTTTATCAATGTGTTGCGGGTGGAACCCTCCCAGGCCATGAGCCTGATCTCCATCAGTGGCGATGTCATGTACCACATACTGGAGGGGTTTTTCGGTGGAGCCGGCTCTTCGGAACGGCCGTTGCGCAACTTTTCCCCCTTTGAAATGAAGGTGATCGATCGGGTCATGGAAGTGACCCGTGAGCAGATTGAACTGGCCTGGAAAAAATTGGACAGCTCGTTCCGTCTGGTGATGACCCGTTGGGAAAATCAGCCGCAGTTTGCCGCCGTGGTGCCCCTCGATGAGACCGTCTTCCTGATCACCTTTGGCGTCGAAGTGGGAGATACAGAGGGAACCCTGACCATCTGCTACCCCTCTGTCATCCTTGAACTGTTCAAACAGCAGCTCAAGGTGGGTTTCCAGAGAGATCAGGTGGAGGGTGTCACAGCCTGGATGGACTCCATGTATCACCAGCTGGGCATGGTCTCCTTGCGTGTCTCCCCCGTTGTCTCCCGGGAGACCATGCGGGTGCAGGATATGCTGCGCCTGAAAGTGGGGGATGTCATGACCCTCAGCCGGGATATCTCCAGCGAAATGCCTGTGGAAGTGGAGGGGCTCGTCAAATATCACGGCTTGGCCGGTGTGGTGGATGGCAAACGTGTGTTGCGCATCACCCGCCTGGAAGAGGAAGAGTCGTAAAAGGGCAAACAGATTGATCAAATAAAGGGTTCTCTGGAGAGTTGGAAAGGTCGGATGCGCGCCTTTCGCCCGTGAGGGCCCTGCAGTGGCGAGAAATGCAACACTCTGGCAGACAACAACAGCCAGCGCGCAGATCCCTTGGACCTTGGATACTGGAGAGATAAAATTGTCCGATTCTGGCTTCGAAGAGGAAGCACACCCCAGAAACATGGAACTCCTGATGGATGTTCCCCTCAATGTTTCCGTGCGTTTGGGGCATGTGCGCATGCAGATCCGCGATCTGCTCAAACTGAACAAGGGTTCCTTGATCGAACTGGAAAAAGAGGCCGATGAGCCTCTGGAGATCCATGTCAACGACCGCTTGCTGGCCTACGGCGAAGTGGTGATGATCAAGGATAAATTGGGTATTCGCATCACGGATATCGTCTCCCTGGCCGAACGGTTGGAGAATTTGCGCTGATGTTCCGACCCCGTGCAGCTCTCTTCCGGCCATTTTTATGGACACCCCTGGTCTTCTGCGTGGTTGTCGCCGCCGGGCTCTCTCTCTTCCAGCTCTTCGGGGTGCCGGCCGCCTGGGCGGAAGCAAAAAACCCGCTAACCGAAGCAAAAACAGCCCCCACGGCTCCTCCGGAGGTGAAAACGGCTACCCTGGAGGGCAGGGGAGCTCCTCCCGAAGCAAAAATGTCGATGCCCGTCAACCTCCCGGCAGAGGCGCTTCAAGTGGGCGGTTATCTGCTGATATTCCTCTTCCTGGCCGCCCTGGTGGTTCATCTGGGAAAACGTTTCCGACCCCAATGGCGGGGAGGGGGGCCCATCTTTATCGAAGATGGGCGCAACCTGGCACCGGGGATAGGCGTGCGACTGTTGCGGATCGGCGCCCGCTACTGGTTGATCGGCGTTACCAAGGAGCGGGTCACCCTGCTGGCTGAACTGACAGAGGAGGATCTGCTGGAAGAAGAGCCGGTGGAAGAGGTGGAGGAGCCTGCCGTCACACCGCGCTTTCCCAAGGGCAAACCGTTGCGGACACCCCATGGGGATGAGCCGGTTTTGGTGGAACGGGGTGTGCGTCGGTGAGTGGAGAGCGTATCAGAGCCCTCCCGTGGTTCGGGGTGGTGCTGACCCTGCTCTTTTTCCTGCCGGATTGGGCCATCGCCGCAGATATTACCTTGCCAGGCGTCACCCTTTCCAGCGGCAGCGTGGTGGGCAAGGCCGACCCGGAACAGGTGGGGGTTGGCTTGCAGATCCTGGCCCTGCTGACCCTTCTCTCCCTGGTTCCCAGTCTGTTGATCATGGTGACCTCATTCACCCGGGTGGTGGTGGTGATGTCTTTCGTCCGCCAGGCCATGGGATTGCAAGGCCAGCCACCCAACCAGGTCCTGATCGCCCTCTCCCTCTTTATCACCTTTTTTATCATGGGACCGGTCTTCGATCGGGTGCATGAAGATGCCCTGCGCCCCTATCTGGACAAAAAAATTTCCGAAGAACAGGCCCTGGAACGCGCCCTGGTGCCCATCCGCAGTTTTATGATCCGGCAGACTCGTGAAACGGATCTCGCCCTCTTTTTGCGCCTCTCAGGCGTGCAGAAGGCCCAAAGCCCCAACGATCTCCCCTTGCGTCTTCTCATTCCCTCTTTCATGATCTCTGAACTGAAAACCGCTTTTCAAATCGGTTTTATGATTTATCTGCCTTTTCTGATCGTGGACATGGTCGTAGCCAGCGTGGTCATGTCCATGGGCATGATGATGCTGCCACCCCTGGTCATCTCCATGCCGGTCAAGTTGATTTTGTTCGTGTTGGTGGATGGTTGGGCGTTGGTGGTGGGTGCCCTGGTGCAATCGTTCAAATAGCGTTCCATGGAAAGTAAGCGCCTTTTGTTGGAGGAACCACGAGCGTGAAACAACGTCGGTTGGTCAGCTTTGATTGGGCCTTGAAGCGGCTCCTGCGCAGCAAGGCCAATTTTGAGATTCTGGAAGGGTTTCTGAGCGAACTGCTCCGTGATGAAGTGCGCATTCTGGAGATTCTGGAAAGCGAGAGCAACAAGGAAGATCGATACGACAAATCCAACCGGGTGGATCTCAAGGTAAAAAACGCCCGAGATGAGCTGATCGTCATTGAGCTTCAGTACGAACGGGAATCGGATTATCTGCAACGCATTTTGTACGGCACATCAAAGGCCATTACAGAGCATATGCCTGAGGGGGAACCATACTCCCGTGTGGTCAAGGTGATTTCTGTCAGTATTCTGTATTTTGACCTGGGTCGTGGCACAGATTATGTCTATTGGGGAAGCACTTCTTTCAGAGGGATGCACACCCAGGATGAGCTTGACCTCAGCGAAGGACAAAAAGCTCTCTTTCATCGGGATTCAGTGTCGGCAATTTTCCCGGAATATTATCTGATCAAGGTGAACCGCTTTAACGATGTCGCACGGGATACGTTGGATGAGTGGATTTATTTTCTCAAGAATGGGGATATTCGGGACAATTTCACTGCTCGTGGTATTCTCAAGGCCAAGGAACAGCTTGACATTCTGAAACTGCCAGAAGCAGAGCGCCTGGCTTATGAGCGCTACAAGGATGACCTGCATTATCAGGCAAGCATGGTGGAGTCTACCTATGTCTATGGTAGAATGGAGGGGTACACAGACGGTCGGCAGGAAGGCCGGCAGGAAGGCCGGCAGGAAGGCCGGCAGGAAGGCCGGCAGG
>JADGCE010000137.1 GCA_015229095.1 Magnetococcales bacterium
TCCCGCAACCGTGTCAGTGCCCGGCGATCTTTTTTGCTTGGCCGACCTGTGGACAGGGGCAGGGCCTGTGTCTTGCTGACCATCACTGCCGTTGCGCGTTCCTGCTGGCTTTTAGCCGTTTCTTCGTACAGCAATACCGCCTCCCTGGCGGGCCCACGCCGATCAGAAAGGGCACGCACCAGGATGACGAACAAACCCGCTTCCGTGCGGATGCTGAGGGTATCCCCGATATGGGTTTCGTGGCCGGGTTTGGTGCGTGCGCCGTTCAGATGCACCTTGCCGCCGACAACCGCCTCGGTTGCCAGGGCGCGAGTCTTGAAGAAACGGGCTGCCCACAGCCATTTATCCAATCGGCACCGCGATTCTGCCAACAGGGATGGCTGGTTCATGTCGTTCTCTGTTGGAGCCTGATCAATATCGTGGAATTCACTGAGATTGCGCCAGCCTGCTGGCAGCCTCTTCCCAGTTTTTTCCATCGAAGCGCACTTCCTCCCATGTGGGGTGTTCCATATCCACGTTGTCCAGGCAATGCACGTTAATGGAATACATGTCGGGCGCAATCCGGGGATGGCTGAAGGGGTGGATACCACAGAAGCGGCAGAAAAAATGCTTGGCAATACCAGTCCCCGTTTGGTACAGAGTCAACACTTCCTCTCCGCTCAGCAGGGTGAACTGTTCGGCAGCAACGCGCCAGTGCAGGACACCCTTTTTGGTGCAGATGGAGCAATTGCATCGTGACACCCGGTGAATGGCTCCCGTTACCCGGAAGCGCACCTTGCCGCAATGACAACTACCCAAATGAATGGCTTCGGTCATGGCATGATCTCTTGTCGTGGATGGATGGTCACGGACACAGGGCACCCGCTCACCCAACCGGCTACCGCACCCAAAATACCAAAAAAGCATGCGGAATGGTAGGGGGCGGTGCCGACCTTCTCCACTTCCGACCACCACGAGAGGGTGTCAACCGTCCAGGACCACGCTTCAACCCTCCCACGCTGACCAAAATCAACCGCAAACTGGCGTACCGTACCTCGTTTCAATCCCCTGACGACAGAAGAGCGAAAATCAAACCAGTACGGAGGTGTTGACTTCGATATCAGACTGTTTTGATTGACTTTTATGAAGTACGCACATTGCGTCCTTCGCGGGCGCGAAGTCAGCAGGTTGTGGAGAATCGGGCGGATAGGAGAAGAGAAGGGGTGAAAACCGGGAAAGGGAGGTACGGAAAAAGGCCGGGCACCCCGTGAGGTATGCCGCGCTAACCATTGGAAACATTGGCGTTTTCAGGCACAAAAAAAACCGCCTTCGCGGGCGGTGAATTTGCCAAGAAAAGTCTTGCAATTGAAATTGGTGGAGCCGAGGGGAATCGAACCCCTGGCCTTCGCATTGCGAACGCGACGCTCTCCCAGCTGAGCTACGGCCCCATCCTGACTGGGGCAGATTATCCACAGTTGCCAACCCCATGGCAAGGAGCAATACGCAGGGAGGCAAAAATTATCTGGCCTCCCCCTTGTACAATACCCGTTCCAGATACAGCCCCCACGGCGGAACCGTCGGTCCCGCTTGTCGGCGATCCTGACTGAGCAAAATCTCCCCCACGACGGAGGGCGACCACTCCCCCCGCCCCACCAGACTCAATGTGCCCACAATGTTGCGGACCATGTGCTGCAAAAACCCGTTGGCTCCGATCCAAAAATGGATCTCCCCCTGCACCCTCTCTATCTCCATGCGGCTGAGGGTGCGCACCGGATCCTTGGCCTGGCAAAAGGCCGCCCGGAACGCCGAAAAATTATGGGTGCCCAGCAAATCAACCGCTGCCTCCCGCATCCTCTCCACATCCAGCGGGCGAGGATGATGCCACAGGCGTCGCCGATCCAATGCCGGGGCTGCACTCCGCGCCGCTAACACCCGATACCGATATTCCCGATATACCGCCGAAAAGCGCGCATGGAAATCCGCCTCCACCGCCTCCACCGCCAGTACGGTCACCGTCTCCGGGGTCATGACATTCAAGGCACGCAAAAAGACCCAGGGCTCCCTGGGGTGATCCGTATCAAAATGGGCCACCTGACCGGTGGCATGCACCCCCGTATCCGTTCGACCCGCTCCCAGCACCGTCACCTGGTGACCGCACAAACGGGCCAAAGCCTCTTCCAAAACGCTTTGTACCGTGACGATACCCTCCCGTTGACGCTGCCACCCCCGAAAGCCGCCCCCGTCATACTCCAATGTCAGGCGATAACGTGCCACGGCATACCCTTTTCAACACTGTTTACGCACCATGCCACCCGCAATCGCCTCTCTACTGACCGGATGTCACCCAACCGGCCTTACCCTGTTCAGGCCACCTCTTCCGCCGCTTCATCGGTCTCTGTTCCTTCTCCCTTGGCTGCCGTGCCCTTCTTGGGCGGTTTGCCAATGGCCGGGCGATAAATCTCTATCCGGTCCCCCTCCGAGACGATCTGCTCCAACGTGACCAGCTTGCCATAGATGCCAACCTTGTTCTTGCTGAGATCCAACTCGGTAAACTTGTTGAGGATGCCAGATTGATGGATCGCCTTTTCAACCGAGGTGCCCGCTGCCACGGTGAGTTCCAGCACGACTTGATGTTTGACATCCGCATATGTCACAGAGATATTCATGAAACAGTTCCCTTGAATAGATTATCTTCCCGGACCCCCGTCCGCGCCCATCCGGCTTGGCCAAGCCAAAGAGCGACCTTCCTGACAAACAGGGGCAGATACTTTTTGCGCTTTGACAGCGACCTGTATAGAATACCCCCAACCATGCCTCTCTTTCAAGCCACAAAGCCTCTCTGTTTTGGCAGCAGTCGGGCGGTGGGCACAACGGTCAGCGTCATAATGGGGAATCAATCGATGAAAATTTTCTCTGTTTACAACATCAAAGGGGGCGTTGGAAAGACGACCACCTCCGTCAACCTGGCCTACCTTTCTGCTGCGGCCGGTGCCCAGACATTGATTTGGGATCTGGATCCCCAGGGTGGCACCAGCTATTACCTCTGCGTCAAGCCCAAAATCAAGGGGGGAACGGACGAGTTGCTGCAAGGAAGAAACAGGACCATGGCACAACTGCGGATGACGGGATATCCCAATCTCGACCTGCTGCCTTCCGATATCTCCTATCGGCACCTGGACGCCCAACTGGCCAAAAGCACCCGACCGCTCCACGGGCTGGAACGTTTGGTGGCACCTCTGGCCAAACAGTATGATCACCTGTTTTTGGATTGTCCCCCTGGTTTGTCCCTGGTCACCGAAAATGTCTTTCAAATGACCGACGTTCTGTTGGTGCCGATGATTCCGACTCCCCTCTCCCTGCGTGCCTACAATCGGCTGGTGCAGTTTTTGGTCAAACGGCGGACCAAAAAATTGCGGGTGTTGCCCTTCTTCAACATGGTCAACCCGGACAAACCGATTCACCGGGTGGTTACCAAAAATATCAGCGAAAAACACCCCATTTTTCTCAAAAACGGCGTGCCGGAATCCAACCTGATCGAGGCCATGGGGGTCAAGCGTTCTCCCATCTTCACCTATGCACGGGAATCGCCAGAGGCCGATGGTCTGCGTGCCTTGTGGCAGGAAATTATCCGACGCAGTGCGTAAATGCCCTGCTCTACCCGAACAGGTCGGTGGAGAGGTAACGGTCGCCGCGATCGGGCAAAATCACGACCAGGCACCCCTCGCCGGGCAGCTCTTTGGCCAGGGTGAGGGCAGCAGCCAGCGCGCCACCCGCTGAGTGGCCTGCAAAGATGCCCTCCTCCTTGGCCAGACGGAGGGTCATCTCCCTGGCGGCGTCGGCGGAAACATCCAGGATGCGATCCACCCGGGTCGGATCGAAAATCTTGGGCAAATATTCCAGCGGCCAGCGGCGGATGCCAGGAATTTTGGAACCCTCTTCGGGATGAACACCGACAATCTGCACGGCGGGGTTTTGCTCTTTCAGAAAGCGGGAGACGCCCATGATGGTGCCGGTGGTGCCCATGGAGCTGACAAAATGGCTGATGCCCCCCTGGGTGTCGCGCCAGATCTCTGGTCCGGTGCTGCGATAGTGGGCCTGCCAGTTGTGGGGATTGGAAAACTGGTCAAAAAGAATCCCCTCCCCCGCTTGTACCATCTCCCTGGCCCGATCGATGGCCCCTTCCATGCCCGCTGCATCCGGGGTGAGCTCCAGGTGTGCCCCGTAGGCCCGCATGATGGCCCGGCGTTCCAGGGACATGGATTCCGGCATGACCAGGGTGATGGGCGTTCCCCAGCGAGCGGCGATCATCGCCAGGGCGATGCCCGTGTTGCCGCTGGTGGGTTCGATCACCCGCACACCCTCACTCAGCAGGCCAGCCTGTCGGGCCCCCATGAACATGCTGAGGGCTGCCCGATCCTTGACCGATCCGGCGGGATTGTTTCCTTCCAGCTTGACCAGCAGGCGCACAGGCCGGCAGCAGGCGCCCAGGCGGGTCAGTGTGACCAACGGGGTGTTGCCGATAAAAGATTCCAGCATGTTCATACCCTTTTCCTCCTCCGGTGACCGATGATGCGGCAGTGGAGCATGGAACGGCAGGGGCTGTCAAGCCGTGCCGAACCATTCCGATGGAGCTGTTTATGCACACGTTATTGCGCACCCTGCTGGCTGCCTATGGTCCTCAACACTGGTGGCCCGCCCAAAGCGTGGAAGAGATGATGGTGGGGGCCATATTGGTGCAAAATACGGCATGGACTCAGGTTGCCCGGGTGATTGCCAAC
Source organism: Magnetococcales bacterium (assembly GCA_015229095.1). Taxonomy (GTDB): domain Bacteria; phylum Pseudomonadota; class Magnetococcia; order Magnetococcales; family Magnetaquicoccaceae; genus Magnetaquicoccus. The sequence goes on from JADGCE010000137.1 coordinate 4,758, forward strand.
TTGCAGGCGCACCAGATGCTCTCCATGGCGGCCATCCGCTCCGGGCAGGAAGAGCTGTTGTGGAGGTTGTTGCGACCGGTTGGTTTTTTTCGGGTCAAGGCGCGTCGTCTCAAGGCATTGGCGGAGTGCATGGCGCGTTTCGGGGATCAACCGGAACGGCTTTTCCAGTTGGAAACCGATGCCTTGCGCAATACCCTGTTGCGGGTGCATGGCATCGGCAAGGAGACGGCAGACGCGATTGTCTGTTATGGGGCGCATCGTCCCCTGTTTGTCGTGGATGCCTACACGAGACGTCTTTTCCAGCGTCTGGGATGGATAACCGCACGGGCCTCTTACGATGAGATACAGGACAAGGTACAACAGGCCCTGCCCAGGGAGGTGCAGCCGTTGGCGGAGTTGCACGCCCTGATTGTGCAGCATGCCAAGTGTCACTGCCGGGCTCGCCCCCTGTGTGGCCACTGTCCCCTCACTTTTTGCCCCCATTATGAGAAGGTGGAGCCATGACCGCCCCTGACCTGCCCCCCATGCCCAGGCCCCTCATTCAACGGTTGCCGACACAGTTGGCCAACCAAATTGCGGCGGGCGAGGTGGTGGAACGCCCGGCTTCGGTGGTCAAAGAGCTGTTGGAAAACAGCCTGGATGCCGGGGCCAGTCGTATTGAAGTCTGGATCGAACAGGGGGGCAAACGCCTGATTCGGGTCGTGGACAATGGACATGGCATGAGTGACAGCCAGGCTCGCCTGGCCATGGAACGCCACGCCACCTCCAAGATCACCTCATTGGAGGATCTCTTTAGCATCCGCACCCTGGGGTTTCGGGGCGAGGCATTGCCTTCCATCGCTTCGGTTTCCCACTTTGAATTGGAGAGCAGGCCATCCGAACAGGTGGATGGGGTACGGATCAGCGTGCGCGGCGGTCATCTGGAGCAGGAGAGTCGTCTTGTCATGCCCGTCGGCACGCGCATTGCCGTGCGCAACCTTTTTTTCAACACCCCGGCCCGGCTGAAATTTATGAGTGCAGAGAGCACCGAGGCGCAACATGTCACGGAATTTGTCCAACGGCTGGCCTTGGCCCATCCCGGGTGTGCGTTCAAGCTCTGGATCAATGGCCGCGAAAGCATGGAGATCCAGAGCGGTGATGATGAATATGTGCGGGGGCTGCGGCTGGCCACGGTTTTGGGGGAAGATTTTTTGAGCAATTGTCTGGAACTGGAGAGCCAGCAGGAGCATGTTGCCATCTCCGGCTGGATCGGCCTGCCCACCTTGAGTCGCAGCACGGCCCGCAGCATTCATCTTTTTGTCAATGGTCGCTGGGTGCGGGACAAGGTGATCATCGCCGTCATTCGGGAGGCGTACCGGGATCTGTTGGCCGGCAATCGTTATCCTGTTCTGGTCCTGTTTATTCAACTGCCTCCCGATACGGTGGATGTCAATGTGCATCCCACCAAGCAGGAGGTGCGGTTTCATCAGCAGCAATTTGTCTATGCCAGCGTGCGCCGGGCTGTGACATCTGCATTGAGCACCCTGGGCAGGCGCACCTACCAGGCGGTTGAACAGGGCGGCACCCCCTTGGCGGGGGGGATGGGTGAGGAGCCCGTATTGGCCAATCTTCCCCCCTCCGTTTCCCAGCCGGTACACTGGGAGCACACCCCGACGGCCCGCTCTTCCCTCCATGCCGGTGGACAGAGTGTTGTCCACAAGGTGGCCGAGGGGGGGAGCTGGCCGCCGGCCAGCCTGTTGCGCCCACCGCCCACTCCGGAGAGCATGCCTCCTGCCCGCCCCGAACCCCATGGGGAAACGCCTCCCTCTCTCTTTGACCCTCCTCAGCCGCTGGGGCGGCCATTGGCCCAGATTCATGGGACTTATATTCTCGCACAGACTGCGGAGGGGATCGTGTTGGTGGACCAGCATGCCGCGCACGAACGCATCGTCTACGAAAGCTTAAAACAGGCCTATGGGGCGCACAAGTTGGCGGGGCAACGCCTGCTGGTGCCGGAAATTGTGCAACTCTCGCAAACAGAATCCGAACAGATGAACCATCATCTGCAGGCGTTGGCCCGGTTGGGGATTGTGGTGGAACCCTTTGGCAAGCAGGCCTTTGCGGTTCGGGAGGTTCCGGCCATGCTGGCCGACGGGAGGATACGGGAGTTGGTGTTGGATTTGCTGAACGATTTGGAAAAACAGGGCAGCAGCTCCGGAGTGGAGGCACGCATGGAACAGCTGCTATCCACCATGGCCTGTCACAGCTCGGTGCGGGCGCGGAAAAAATTGAGTGTGGAAGAGATGGATGCCTTGTTGCGGCAGATGGAAAAGACCAATTTTTCCGGTCAGTGCAGCCACGGTCGTCCCACCTATACCACCATAAGTTTGGCGGAGCTGGAAAAAATGTTTGGTCGACGCTGACGG
>JADGCE010000138.1 GCA_015229095.1 Magnetococcales bacterium
CCTTCCGGCTCTTCTGGCCATCTGTTGTGTCGGAGATGATCGTGCGCACCAGCCGGGTGTCATACTGCGCCAGATCGGCGATTTTGTCCGTATAGTCCAGTTGGCTAAGCCAATATTTGATGCATTCGATACGGGCGCGCCTCTTGTCCCCCGATTTGACGACCGTCCACGGGCAGCTCTCCGTGGCGGTGTGGGCAAAGATCTCCTCCTTGGCATGGGTATAGGCATCCCATTTGGCCTGCGCCTCCCGCTCCACCAGCGTGGGAGCCCGCCATTTGAGGGGATCGTTCATGCGCCGCTCAAGACGCCGTTTCTGCTCCGCCTTGTCCACAGAAAAATAAAACTTGAAAAGGATCACACCGGATCGCACCAGCATCTGTTCAAAAAACGGGGCGCTGCGCAAAAATTCCTGCACCTCTTTTTCACTGCAAAAACCCATGACCCGCTCAACGGCTGCCCGACTGTACCAACTGCGGTCAAAGAGAACCACCTCCCCCGCCGAGGGCAAATGTCCGATATAACGCTGCAAATACCACTGTGTCTCCTCTTTTGCCGAGGGTTTGCCCAGGGCAACCACCCGACAACCACGGGGGTTCATATGTTCGGTCATCCGTTTGATGGTGCCGCCCTTGCCGGAGGTATCCCGCCCCTCAAACAGGGCCACGATCCGCTTGCCTTCGGCCTTGACCCAGTTTTGCATCTTGACCAGCTCAATATGCAGCGGTTTGATCTGTTGCAAATATTCAGCCTCTGTCATCTCGTCCCGCATGGCCGTTTGAGCGGTTCGCCCTTCATGCGCCCCCTTTTTTTCTGTCATGCGCGCCTCCCTTTGTGTGCTGATTCTGGTTGATTGAAAAGCAGGTTGCCCCCATGGCAAAGGCAAACAAATGGCCACCACACACCCGTAGGGGGTGGATTATCCGGCAGACAGGCGTGTCTTGACAAGTAACAATTGTCACAATCGTACAGGAAATCTGCCAGGATGCATTCATATTCTTGATTTTTATAAATGGAGATGGGGCCGACCAGGGTGAAGAGCACGCCAGAATCGCACACAGTGACCGAAATGGCGGGTTTCACCGGGTAGGCTGTGCGGGGTGGGCTGGTGCCGAAGGGGGCGGGGCGGTCTGGCGCATCTCCTGGAGAGGGGGTTGGTAAACAGGCGGTTGTGCAGGGGGAACGAACCGGATGAGTGCAGCGACTCCCCCCAGGATGGCAATACCCGTAAGGACCACCCACTGGATGGTTTCCACCTTGGCGGTCTCAATATCCTTGCGCAATTCAGCTTTGGTGGTTTCAATCTTGCCTTCCAGCTTGAGTTCAACCTCTCGGAGATCCCCCTTGGTAGCCAACTCTTGAAGCCGGTACTCCTCCACCTTTTGGAGGACTCCAGACAATGCCTCTGCTTGAGCCTCTGCCTGGGCAGCAGGGACACCGGCACTCTCCAGCTTCTTGACAAAGGCCAGGGTATCGAACGGAACGGCAAAGGCTGTTGTACTCATGGCGACCTCCTCCCCCTGGTTGGAACCTCCCCGGACGGTATCGACTATATCGGATCTCCCCGACCATTGCCATCGGTATTTCGCTGCATCCCTTTGTATCGGACGCACACACAACTCCAGAGGGCTCTGCCCTCTGGACTCCCGCTGGGGGCCGTGACGGCCCCCAGGCCCCGGCAACTCTTTTGGACCCCATCCATACACCCTCAAGGATCATCGCACCGTTTTTACGGTAATGGCTCTGGAACCTCTCCCTCCCTCTCCGAAGTCTGGTCGCTCTCCCCCTGCACCCGGCCCTGCGCCGCCCGCACAACCCGCCGCCACTCGTCCAGAGTCACAAAGCGATAGTGGGCCCGGTGCGCTGCCTGTACAATGGCAGGCAAAGCCGCCAGAGTGGCCGCACGGGTACTGTGAAACAGCAGAACCGCACCCGGATGCAGCTGTCGAATCACGTTGCTTGCCAACGTCTGGGCACCAATCCCCGCCCAATCCCGTGAATCGATGCTCCACAACAGGGTCTCCATCCCATGATCCTGGGCGGCCTGCAACACACGCGCATCAAAATCCCCATAGGGCGGACGAAACCAGCGCACCGGTACACCCAGATGCTGCAAGAGGCTCCTCCCCTGGGCAAAATCCTCCGTCAGGCGAGATTGGGAGAGGCCGCTCAGGTGAGCATGCCCATGGGAGTGGTAGCCGATTTCGTACTGTGCCGCCCGGATCGCCTCCACAATCTCCGGCATGGCCTTCATCTTGCGGCCCACATAAAAAAAGGCAGCCGGAATCGCCTGTTTGGCAAGCAACTCGGCAATTTTCAAGTCTCTGGCATCGGGACCATCATCGAAAGTCAACAGAAGAATCCGCTCTTCCGGCTGGGAGAGCCAATCCACCGCCAGCTCCACCCGCCCCCCTGGATAAAGATAGCGGGTTTTGAAAGGCATGCGGCCATGGCGGGCCAGATGTTTGCTCTCCTCGGAGGGGGCCGCCATCGCCCAGGAGAGAGAAAAGAGCAGAAAAACCCCAAGAAAAAAGGTGCCCGACCACAGTCGGGCACCTTTCAAAGAGCCAAACAGCGTGTGCAAACTAGCTCACATACATGCACAAACTGGCAGCCGTCCGGGTATCCATGTTGCGGCCCCGGTTGGTGTGATCATCGATCTCGGCGGCACTGCCGATCATGCGACCAAACAGAAATGTCGTGAAGGCCGCCCGCTCCAGGGCCTCGGCGGAAATATCGCCCGCAGAATAGGGCTTCCACAACATTTTCAGGAGGATCACCGCAATCACCGCATCCACGTTCACACAGTAGACGTTGGTGCTCACCCCGGTCTTGAACAGGGCATGGACCATCTGGTGGTAAAAATCCTGGAAAATGTTGTACGAACCCCGTTTTTTGAACAGTTCGTCGACAAAGACCTCCCGGGGATCAAAGTTGACATCCTTGCCTTTGAAAATGGGATGGTTGACGCAGGGAATTTTGGCATACTCCAGCTCCCCGGCCGATTTGGCCTGGCTCTTGTAGCCCTTGTAGGTCTTGGCATACTGCAGTGCCATGGCCTCCAGATTCAACCCATGACCTGGATCACCCGGATCTTTCAGGCCGCTGCCCTGGAACCGTTCCATGAGAAAGGCGATGGCCTCGAAGCCGTTCCCACCGTGGGCAAACCCGGTGTGGGAAAGAAAGCCGATATAGCCTTTGTTGACCTGCACCCGGCCCGGCATCTCCGGTCCATCCGCCGACACGGCCCCTTTGGCCCCCTGGGCAGAGATGGTCCCTGGACCATTGGTGATCAACAAGCCCATCAGCACCGAGAAAGAGAACAACTCCTCCTCCGAGGGTTTGCGACCCAACAAGGCGGCGAAGGCTGTATCCGTAAAGCTCCAGCTGCCCATCAGGTCGCCGTTGTCCACCCCACGGAAGCTCTTCTTGTCCTGACCATCCGCCGGCACCGCTGCTCCCACGATGGCGCTGAAAATGCGGAAATGCCAGGGCATGGCCAGCAAGGTGGTGACCGAAAGGCGACGGCGCATGAAGGCCGTCCAGCACAGATGGCAGGTGATGGCCGCCAGGACCACATTATCCCGCACATTGCCCTGTTGACGATCCGATACCGCTTTCAAAAAGTCGACAAAAACCGACTTGACCCCCCGCTGCTCCAGGGCGGCCATCATGCTGCGTCCCCGCTTGCCCGCCTTTTCGGAGAGGAAGATATCCTGCAACTTGTCGCTGCCCCTGACCTGCTTGAGCTGTGCGGAAAAATCGAAGCCGACCTCCGCCGGGTCCGACAAGCCGGCCAAACCGAACAGGTCGATGAAAGCCTGCACCGCATCCCGTGCGGACTCCACCTCTTTGGGCCCCACCAGGGCCACCGCCGAGGAGAGGACCACATTGGGGCTGCTGCCTGCCTCCCGCGCCGCATCCGCTGCCGCCAGCAACACGCTGCCACTCTGGTTGACAAAGGCGTTCAAGGCCACATTGGCCATGGCCACCCCATTGGCATCCGGATATTCACGGACGACGGACTGGACCAGATTTTCCTCCAGGGTATGGGTGGAGGCATCCAGAACGCTGACGCCATGCAACTGCGAGACCTGGGTTTTGGGATCCATGCGGGAGGCCCCGGAGGCATCCTTCATGGATTGCCGTGGGAAGACCGTGCCCACCTGTTTGGCCAGATCGGCGATCTGCTGGTTGTACGGCTCCATGGCCTCCACCACCGGCACGCTCAGCTCTGGCGGCAGCGCAAGTCCCCTGCCGTTGTGAAACCAGCATTTGGGTGCCAAGTTACCCCGTGGCGCAAAGTCCGGCTTGATGCCGTTCATCATCATGACTGCCGTCAATGCCATGGGAATATGGGAAATATTGGTCACCACCGCCCCTTTGGCGGAACAGGTGGGGGCTTCCGGGGTAAAGCAGCCCGGCACGCCAAATTTTTCCAGGAACCATTTTTCCTTGGCCGCTGCATCATCCCCGGAACCGGCGATGGCCCCGGCATGACCACAGGAGCGGGTCAACTTGGCCTTCCAGCGACCCACGACACAGGCCACCACAGGCTTTTTGAACTCCAGTTCCCGCTCATAGTAGCCACCCGGCTCGATATACATGACCGCCGCCTTGGTGCGGGGATCATTGTGCATGGCATGGGTAAATTCCGGCGCGGCAAAGTGGATATAGACATCCTTGCCGGAGGAGAGGGAGACCGTTGTCCCCCAACCTGCGGTCAGCAGATAGGTGGCAATGGTGGTGGTAAAGTTGCCGGAGTTGGAAAAGAGCCCGATGGAACCGGGCACCAGCGACTCTTCCGGCGCGCTGCCCCCCAGGGCCCCGCCCAGACGCACATGGTTGTGGGCATCCGCCACCCCCAGGCAGTTGGCCCCGAAAACATCCACACCCCGCCATTGGCAATACTGGCGGATGATGCGCGCATGTTTGACCTTGACCTTTTCGGTGAGGATGATCACCTTGCGCAGGTCCGGGTTGACCCGCACCGCCTCGATCACGGCATCTTTCACCCCGGACGGGGGCACATAGACCACGGCGACATTAAACTTGTGGCCTGCCCGCAAAGCCTCCAGGACATTGTTGTAGACCGGAATATCTCCAGCCGCCGTCTTCATGACCGAGCCGCTGCGACCCGGCATGGTGCCGCAGACAATGTTGCCGCCGGAATAGGCATGGCTGACCGGCGTTACCGTGGTACTTTCACCACCCATGATATTGAGCACACAGACCCGATCCGCCTTGGTGGCGATATCGGCCAGGGAGCGAATTCCCACATAGTAGGGAAAGGCGCCCTCGCCACGGGCGTGCATGAAATTATAACCTTCGTTTAGACCCAAGTCTACTTGTTTATCCATATCACACCTCGATCTCTCTTTTTGGAAAACCGCGCCCCGGATTCCAGGAACCCGACGCGACCCATGAACCTTCCCAATAATCCTGATCTCACCCCGTGGGGCGACATCGGCTAACGGGCGCCCAGTTTTTGGGCGATCTGTTTGCGTCCACCGGTCGCCATCCACTGGTCGGCAGCCATGGCATAGTTGATGACCTCGCTCATGGCGGAGTCAAAACCAAACATGGCGTAGGGAAGATTCAACGCATCCAAAATATCCCGCAGATAGCCCAGGCCCCGGACCAGATTGGGACCACCCCGCCCCACCACCACATAGAGGGGGGTCGGGCCATGCTCGGAAAAATATTCCCGCAGGGCATCTCCCATGGCACGGAAGGTCTCGTAGATGTCGGTATTGTTGGCCTTGCCGCCGATGATAAAGAGCACATTGGTCTGGGGCAGCCAATATTTGTAGGTGATGCGGCTGATCTCTTTCATTTTGGCATAGGGCGGATTGCCCCCAAAATCGGAAGAGATGGTGGCCCGGTCGCCCAGCAATTCGGTCACCAGGGCATTGGCCCCACCGCCGAAGGTCATGGCGGTCACCGTGCCGGCCGGGTTGATCACGAAAACATCGGACTGGCCCTGGTAGGTGCGCAGCTGATTGACGGCCAGCTCATATTCGGAGAGATCGGTGTTGTCCAGATCATCCGGCAGGAAGAGCCGCTTGGAGTTGCGGTCGTCGCCGTCGAAGGCGCATTTGAAGTCGCAGGCCACCGGCGAGAGGCGACCGCTGGCGTCCCGGGTGATGCGGATGGGGTTCAGCTCCAGGGTGGTCATGCCATAGTTGTGGAACAGATCCCACAGTTTGGTCAAATTTTGCACCAGGGGGCTGATGATTTCGTTGGGGGCGCCCAGCTTGTTCAGGGCGTTGGAGATGACGAAGCCTTTCAAACCCGTCAGGGGATCGAAGGGGACAGAGACAATTTTTTCCGGCGGCAATTCCTCGATATCCACCCCCCCGTGATGGGTGATGGTCAGTGTGGGGGCGCGGTAGATGGTGCTGTCGGTCAGGGAGACATAGACCTCATAGTCTGCCTTGATGAAACTTTCGTAGGTGACCCCCTCGGACTTGGCGACGGCATTGCCGTGGCGATGCTCCGCAAAGTAGAGGCGCTCTTTTTCCTTGAGTGCCGTGCGCACATCGGTGGCTTTGCCCACCAGTCCGGCTTTGCCCTTCTTGCCGATCCCTCCCTTAAAAACGGGTTTTACCAACACACCTCCGTATTTGTCGATCAGGGCTTGGATCTCCTCCGGCTGGGCCTCGGCGCCCAGGATCTCTGCGGTAGGAAAATCGACATACTTGAGCAATTTGGCTCCCCATTTCATGCCGGTAATCTGCATTTGTGTGGTTCCTCACTCTTTTTCTGTTGCGTAGGAAAGAGGGCGGCCCGACCGGCCCGGCCAGAGACACCCGGTAAAAAAATGGGCAAGCCGATGTATCAGAATTGGCTTACCCATTTTCAAAAAAAACAGCAGATGATGGCGGGAGCGACGGGACTTGAACCCGCGACCTCCGGCTTGACAGGCCGGCGTTCTAACCGACTGAACTACACCC
>JADGCE010000139.1 GCA_015229095.1 Magnetococcales bacterium
GTGTTATTCCCTCCGTTTAATGCAGAGAGGCCCAATCAACGTCGTGCAGCAAATAATGATGCAAAGAGATGCGCGTTTTTTTAGAGGAGCCATGAGTGTGAAACAACGCCGGTTGATCAGCTTCGATTGGGCCTTGAAGCGGCTTCTACGCAGCAAGGCCAATTTTGAGATTTTGGAAGGCTTTCTGAGCGAACTGCTCCGTGATGAGGTCCGCATCCTGGAGGTTCTGGAAAGTGAGAGCAACAAGGAAGATCGCTACGATAAATCCAATCGGGTGGATCTCAAGGTAAAAAATGCCCGAGGCGAGCTGATTATCATTGAACTTCAGTACGAGCGGGAGTCGGATTATCTGCAGCGCATTTTGTATGGCACGGCCAAGGCCATTACCGAGCATATGCCTGAAGGAGAACCATACTCCAGCGTGGTCAAAGTGATTTCTGTCAGCATTCTATACTTTGACCTTGGTCGTGGCGCGGACTATGTCTATTGGGGTAGCACCACCTTCAGGGGGATGCACACCCAAGATGAGCTAGACCTCAGCGAAGGACAAAAGGCTCTTTTCCATCGGGATTCGGTGTCGGCAATCTTCCCGGAATATTATCTGATCAAGGTGAACCGCTTCAATGGTGTTGCACGCGACACATTGGACGAGTGGATTTATTTTCTTAAAAACGAGGATATCCGGGACAACTTCACTGCTCGTGGTATTCTCAAGGCCAAGGAACAACTTGATATCTTGAAGCTACCAGAAGCAGAGCGCTTAGCCTATGAACGCTATAAGGATGATCTGCATTATCAGGCAAGCATGGTGGAGTCCACGTATGGGTATGGAAAGATGGAGGGTCGCAAGGAAGGGCGACAGGAAGGCGAGCAGATTGGTGAGCAGAAAGGCCGTCGGGCAGAGGCTGCTTCCTTGCTGACCCGCCAGCTCCAACGCCGCTTCGGCGATCTACCCAGCTGGGCCAGTCAGAAAATAGCCAACGCCGATCTGTCCACCCTGGAGGAATGGAGTCTCCGGATCCTAGACGCCACAACCCTGGAGAGCGTGCTGGCGGATCCGTCGTAAAGGCGGTCGTAGTGCCCTTCCGGTAAGGAATGCATCCTTACCGGTATGGGACTACGGTTTGCAGCTCTATCCCAGCAAATCCCAATGCATGGGTGTCCCCCTCCGCACCGCCTGGCTGACCCGCTTGCCCAGAAGTATCGGCAAATATTTCGGCGGCAGTCCCAGACCCGGACGAATGGCCCGCAGATTGTCCGGCGTCAATGGATCCCCGGCTTGCAGATCCTGGGTGATGTAGAGGGAACGCCGGAAAAGCAGTGATTTTTTTTCCACATCCACCGGCCCGAAACGGGCTGAGCCCAGGGCCAACCAAGCGCGTTCCGTCTCCTGCACCAGTTGTTGCATCTCCTGGGGCTCCATGGAAAAGGCAGCATCCACCCCCCCGTCGGCGCGGGACAATGTAAAATGTTTTTCAATCACCGCCGCTCCCAGGGCCACACTGGCCACCGCCACACCAATGCCCAGGGTGTGATCCGACAAACCAATCGGACAGTCAAACAGGGTTTGCAGGGCAGGAATGGTCTGCAGGTTGGTGTTGGCCGGGGTGGCGGGATAGGTGCTGGTACATTTCAGGAGCACCAGTTCCCGACAGCCCGCCCCACGGGCTGCACGCACCGATTCATCCAGTTCGGCCATCGTCGCCATGCCGGTGGAAATAATCATCGGTTTGCCCGTGGCGGCAATCCGGCGAATCAAAGGAATATCTGTATTCTCAAAAGAGGCCACCTTGTAACAGGGTACATCCAGGGATTCCAAAAAATCCACCGCCGTGGCATCGAAAGGGCTGCTGAACCCGACCATCCCCAAGGCACGGCATCGATCAAAAATCGGCTTGTGCCACTCCCAGGGGGTATGGGCCTCTTCGTACAACGTGTACAGGGAACTCCCCTGCCAAAGGCTGTTGGGGTCCGAGATGAAAAATGCCCCCTCTGAACTCTCCAGGGTCATGGTGTCGGCGGTATAGGTCTGAATTTTCAGGGCATGGGCTCCGGCCTGGGCGGCGGCCTCGACGATGGCCAGGGCCCGGTTCAGGTCACCGTTATGATTGCCTGACATCTCGGCGATGATATAGGGGGCAGAGCCGGCCCCAATGGACCGGGACGCGATGGAAAATGGGCTCATGGTCACATCACCCTAAGAGGAGGGGTTGGGGGGAAACTGGACAAAGATGCCGCGTTCTTGCTGAACGTAGCCCAGGGATTCAAACAGGGCCAGCGAGGCGGTATTGCCCTCCAAAATGGCGGCCAACAATTCGGCATCCGGCAGCAACCTGCGCCCCAGACGCAGGGCCGCCGCTGCAATGCCCAGCCGATACCGCTCCGGGTCCAAAAAGATGGAAACCTCATAGCGACGCCCCTGGTAACCCGGCAAACGGTGCAGGCGCAACACACCGGCGGGTTGCTGGTCGTGCATAATGATGTTGAAAACGCCGTCCCCCTCCTGCAGGCGTTCATGGAGCCAGCGACAATGGGCCTCATATTCCGGCACCTGGGGATTGCGAGCCCAGCGGCGCGTGTTGGGGTGTCGTTGCCACGCCCATATCTGTGCTGCGTCGGCCATGCAGACGGGACGCAGCCCCAACGGTTTGCCATCTTTGGCCCACAACGGTTGCAGGGCCATGGCAACTCGGTTGGCCCCCAGGCCATCGCAGATGGAGGCGGCATTTTTCTGCATCTGCCGGCACAACGACGGTTCATCCATCAGCCGGCGTACCGCCGCGCGGATCTGCGCCGGCGACACCACGCTTGCCTCTCCCAGGGAGAGGGCTACCCCCGCTGTGGTTAAAATCTGCGCATTCGCCCGCTGGTTGTCGGCCATGATCAACAGCAGGCTGGGCAGCTCCATGCAGCAGCGTTCCCACGAGGTGGTCCCCGCTGCCCCTATGGAGAGATCGGCCTGCAGCATCAGCTGCGCCATGTTTTCCACCTGCTCATGATAGTGGAAATGGGGCCTCTCCCCACAGATCGCCTCGATCCGGGCTCGATGGGGATTGGAACGCCCCACCACCACATCCACGGGCAGTTCCAGAGGGTCCAACGCCTCCAGGACTTTGGCCGTCGCATTGCCGGGATCCGCGCCCCCCAAAAAGAGCAGCAGACGCCGCACCGCTCCATCCCGTTGCTGCAAAAGCCGCCGCGCCGCGACAAACTCTTCACGCAACAGGGCATAGTGGGGCCCCAGCAACAGCATGCAGTACGGGGGCACCCACTGCCGATAGCGCGTCTGCATGTCGGTGTGGAGATTGTGATCCAACAGCAGATCACAAAGATGGGGGCGATCGGCCAGATCGTCGATCACCATCAGACCGCCCACCAAGGGGCGCAGGCGGGCTTCCCAGCGGCGGTCCAGGCCATAATGGTCCACCACCAGCCATGCCACCGGCCCCAGGGAGCGCACCAGATCCGCCACCTCCTGGGCGTCCTCGGCCTGGGTCACGGGCAACCAATGGGCATGGGACAACACCTCCCCCGCCTCCCCGACCGCCAGCGGCTCCGCGCCCGTCGTGCCGACCAAGCGGTGGACCGGATAACCCTGGGCGGCGATCAACCCGATCAGATCGCCCGGTTGCTCCCGGCAGGCAAAATGGGGCGCGGCCCCCTCTGCCCGCAGCCGTCCCGCCAGGGTCAGGCAGCGCATGAGATGACCGGAGCCTATCGGGAGAGAGGCATCCACCCGAAACAGCACGATCATCTTGGATGCTTTGCCGTTCATGGTCTTGATCATCGTTTCGGCCATTTCTGGGGGGGCGGAGAACCGCCCCCCCAGCCCCCCCCACCCTTCTTTTTCAATAATTCTACCAGGGGTCCAGGGGGATTATCCCCCTGGCGGGGTCCAGGGGCAGAGCCTCTGGTGGGGCTGGGGGCAAAGCCCCCATTGGTCGAAACGATGATCAAGGCCCCGCTCATCAACCGTGCAACCCGGCCAGGGCCTTGTCCACAACGGTCATCAGGGTGTTCACATTCACCACCATGGATTGATCCGCATGGCGGGCATAATCGCACAGGATACACCCGCTGTGGCACTCCCGGAGGGCCGCATGGACCAAATGGATCGAATTTTGGCGGACACCGGGCATCAGTTCAAGATAGAGGGTTCCCGGCGGTACAAACAGCATGTTGACCCCCGCCGCCCCGTGGGGCATCACCACCATCCGGGCATTGGCAAAGGCCGTGATCTGCTCCCGCAAGGTCAACTCTTCCAGGCAGACGATCTGAAAACCGCGCTGACGCAGCTGGCTGGCGATCTCTTCCTCATTCAAAAAACCGCGATAGGAGTTGCGGCGGGAGATATACAGCAAACGCTCCGGTGGCGACCGCACCTCCACGCCAAAGGCGGGCATCAACACCTCCCGCAGCCAGGTGACATGCTGCAGGGAACCGCTGCCGTGGGCATTGGCCGGGGTGATAAAAGAGGGAAAAATCAAGGTTTCCACCTGCAACAGATGACCTGTGAACCAGCGGATCCGCTCCGGGGTAATGCCCAGGGCATCCAGGGTTTGCGCCTGGTAGGGCTGCAGCGGTCCACGGACAATCAGGGGGAGATCGCGCAACGCCGGTACAGCCGTCAAACACCACAAACGGGGCAAGGTCTCCACCATCCAATGGTGATAGTTGGTCCGGGCCGGGCTGCTCAACAAAATGGCCGGTCCCGCTTCATACTGATCCACGGCCCGATCCATATAGCAGTTGACATCCAGGCTCATCCGTACCGGATGACCATCCAACCCTTCCAGATCCATCTCGCAGGAACCGGTACGGCGCATGCCATACCAGCGGGTGCGGTCCGAATACCAGCCGATGCTGCGATGCAGCTCCTCCTTGTCGTGATAGCTCTCCTCCATCACCAGGTGGCGATCCAGAAACAGACCAAAACCGGGAAATTCGATCCGCACATTTTCGAGCCGGGCGATAAAGGGAGGGCGGGAGACCAGACGGCGGCTCCGCATGTCAAAATCCTTGACCGAAGCCCCGATAAACCGCTCGTCGGCGGGAATCAGGGACTCAAAGCCCGCACCCCCCAGATGCAGATCCGGCATGGGCAGGGTCGGCTGGGGGGGATTCAAATCGTGAAAATAGGTGAGCAGGTTGCCTTTTCCCGTCAGCAGTTCGTCCGGAGCGACTGCCCTGCACCAGCGATCCACGGAAATATATTCAAAAGAGAGCAGCTGCATGGCCCGTGGGACGGCAGCCCCCGCCGCCTCTGCCGCAGGGGAGCGGGAGAGAAAGCGCTCCAGGGCACCCACCCAGGCAGCATCGCTGTAGCGCGCCTGGGCAAAGGCCTGGCCCGCCCGGCGTATCCCTTCGGCGGCCTCCCGGTGCTGCTCGATAAAGCGGACCAGGGTCGCCAATTCCACCAGGGAGGAAAACTCCAGATAGTGTTCCCCAGGGGTAAAATAACGGCGCATATGGGGGGAGGCCTCTCGTACCAGCAACGAACCGGCCAGCAGCAGATCCAGCACATCGTCGGTGACCGAAGCCGCACGATGGGGATCCCCCGCCAGTTGCAGATGGCAGGGAGCCCACGCCTCTGCCTGCCGGTGGTGCCGATAGGCATCCAGTTGCCACTCCTTGTCGGGGGCAAAACCCTCTTTTGTCTGCTGCTGGACCGGCAACCCCACCTGGGCGGTCGCCTGCAACCAAAATCCCCGATAGGCGGTGGGCGGATCCGCGCAAACCAGCGTACCGGTCAAGGGTTGATTCTGACTGGAGCGACGCTCTCCACGGGGCATGGGCAGGCTGAGCACCTTGTGGCGCAGGCGCGGGTCGTTCCACAGGGGGAGTGCAGGTGCGGTGGGATCCAGGATCAGATCCAGGAGGGGGGCCACATCGAGCAACAACTGCGGCTCCAGAGCGGCGGCATCAAACAGCAGGGTTCCCAGTTGCAGAGAGGGCAGTTTCAGGCGCAACAGGGCCAGTTGATCCCTGCGCAGACGGTTGGCAGAGGGATCCTCGCCGCTGGTCAAAACAAAATTTTCATCCAGAATGAGCAGTTCCGCCTCATGTTGCCGGCAGGCGTTGCCGATCGTGTGAAAATCCTCCTCCAGATGGGGTTCCTGGCCGGGCACGACGGAGAGCAGAACCTGCCAGCCACAGGCCCGCATGGCCGCCACCAGACGGGGTTCCACACAGGCGGGACGCGGCCAGGTTTGCCCCCAAAACACAAATTCGCGCATGGCCACCACCACCCGCCGTCGCCGGGTGGGTTGCCCGGTCGGCGGCGGCGACCACTCCAGCAGATCGGCCTGTTGTTGGCCCCGCCGACGCAGCTCTTCGGGGGTCAGATAATAGAGCGTGGCATTCCAGCCAACCCCTTCGGGCAAAATATGCCGGAAGGGGGGCACAGCCGCCTTCAGGATTTCAAACCCGTAGGCAATCCGCAAAGCATCGGTGGGATTGAACTGCTGCAGGGCACGGCTCAGCACCGGGGCGACAAATTGATCATACAGGGTGATCCGCTCCGCCTCCGTCGCCTCATCCACCCTTTGCCGCAACCCCTGCAAACCCTGCAGCATGGTGTCCGGATTGCCATAGACCAAACCGCCGATGCTCAACGCAAAATCGAGGATGGGATATTGGCATCCCCCGCCAACCAGCACGCGGGCCAGCACATAGGAGGCGTACAATCGGTGTTTGGCCAGCAGCATGTGCAGGGTGATAAAAAGCTCATTGGGTTGTTGTTTCTGCTCCTGCATCAACGCCACCAACCCGGCCCGGTCGTCGTTGGCATCCAGCAAAAGGACCGTTTCGACAAATTTCAACAAACTTTCGCTCATGTTCTTCCCCGCTTCCGTGTGCGCGGCACTGATTATCGTTGTGGCCACTCCTGGGGGAGGCGGAGAACCGCCTCCCCCAGACCCCCTCCACCCTTTT
>JADGCE010000140.1 GCA_015229095.1 Magnetococcales bacterium
CCCCTGGACCCGTAATAAAAGGAGGGGTTGGGGGAGATGATCTCCCCCAACCCCTCATAACAGCTTGCACAGCAACTATTTCATCTCCGGCAGCGACCGCAGTTCCGCCACCCGCTCCGGAGGATACCCCAACCCTTCAAAATCGATCATTCCCCGCGTGGAATGACACTCCTTGCACCCTCTCCCCTCCTTGCGAATGCCATGGTTGATCATCAGGGATCCCATCTGCCGCATCCAATGCGCCTCGACATTTTTCAAAGAACCATCCTCCGCCACGGGATGGATGCCACGCCACACACCTACCCCAAAGTAACGCATAAACTCATCCATCATGTATGCCTTGAATGGCGGTTCATACATCCGTTTGATCACGGGATGATCCAACGCCTTCCGAACCGACAGCTCCGGTTTGCCCGTCTCATAATAAGTCGGGTAATCAAAAGGCAAAATCATGGCCCCAAAAGGCCCCTGGTTGGACATATCCTCATACATGAGGGCGTTGAAAATTTTGAAGGGATAGATCCGGCTCTTGCCCTGCTCCATGATCGGGCGAATATTCGCTTCGATCATCTGTTTGCGCTTTGCCAACATCTCTGGTGACAAGACCGACAAAGGATCGGTCGCCTCCCGCACATACCGCTCCACATCCAGATCGGGATAACTCTTCTGCAACAACTGGGCAGCCGACCGGATCTGAGCAATCACCTCAGGGTCATCGATCCGCGCCAACTGGTTCATGAGCGGGTTGTACACACCTTTTGCCACCGGATTGTCCCCCAGGGCATTGGCCAGAAAGGTGCCATTTCCATTGAACCAGAGAAATTTAAAGCCTTTCCCTGCTTTCCCGGACTGATAAACATCCTTGAAAACATAGATTCCCTCCTCTTCATTCCAGACCGGATGGATCCAGTCGCGCAACACCACATTATCCTCCTGCAACGCCTTGATATGGCAGGCTTCGCATGAGAGGCGATCCACATGGCCATTCAGCAGGGCGCGATCCTGGGTATCCTTGACATGGGGGGCCGCCGTATGACAACCCTCGCATTCCACCTTCACATGGGGCAGATCGTTGGCCACCAGATCGACACCTTTGTCGCCACGGGGAATCTTGTGCCCCTCCGGGCGATGGCAATCGGTGCAAATCATGCCAGCCGCCGCATGCACATCGCTCTCCTTCTGGAAAGAGTTCCCCCGTTTGGATCCCGGATGGAGCAGGCGCCGATTCTGGTGACCCAGATTATCCGGGGCCGATCCCGGCGGTAAATTTTTTTCCTGATCGCCCCCCATGTTGTGCTGATGGCAAAACAGGCAATTCTGGGCGGTCGGTTGACCAACCGTCAGGGCGGTTTGCAGGGAGCGATCCTGATTCCAACGCCGACCACGGCTCTCTTCCATCACGGTACGCGCATTCATGTCATAGCGGGCTGCATGGCAGATCAGACAGTCGATACCCGCCTTGGCCGTGGCAGGGGCATCGTGACCGGGCAACATCTGTTCGGAGGAGGGATGATAGCCACCACCGATATGACATTGACCACACCCTTCGCTACGCAGCTCGGTCGCGCCATTGGCGCGGGCCGGTTTGCTCTTGACCAGATCAGCCCACCCCGTCCAGGTGAAGGAGCCGGGCACCCCACAGGCCCGATCGATCTTGCCCATGGGAATCGGCTGGGTGCCCTTGCCATTGACTTGCCGTCCATCAAAGCCGTAGGTGGTAAATCCCTCGGCTGTGCTCTGGAATTTATAATGGACCGAATGCACCACATCCTCCAGGGTATCCACCTGCCGGATTTTGCCCTGTGCGTCCGTGGTCTTGATGGTGGCATGGCAGGTCAGACAGGTTTTTGGTCCTTCATAACGACGAATGCCGGCGTTGCGGAAATAGTCGATATGGGGATAAGGTGCCGCCTTCTGGAAAGAGCGGGTTTGCATCAACATGTTGACCTTCAAACGCCGGGCAAACGGATTGCTCTCCTCGGCGGTTTGCTGCATGGCCCGCTCCTGGCGATAGTTTTGGGTCAATTGATCGGCCAAACGGGCAAATTCCCGTTCGCTCAGCGGCTCCCCGCTGCTGTCGTAGGTCAGGGGTGCGTTGACTACGCCGATATAATCCGCGAGCCAACCGGGATAGCAGGCGCGCAAACCGAAGGCCACCGATCCCAGCAGGAGCATCCACAACACCCGTTTGCCCCAACGGCTTTGCCACACTGAGCCCTGCATTTTCTGAACGTCCATGGTCATTCCTCCTCTGCCCGTGCACCCAACACCATTTTCCGAAATTCTCCCCAAATCGTTTCGCCAGCCGTTGCCAGATAGATGTGGCCCATCATGAAGGCGACCAACAACACACCCAACAGGTAGTGCACAACACCCACCACCCATAAACCATCCATCTCCCACAACTGCTCTGGAACCCATTGCGGCCAAAAAAAGAGCAATCCCGACAGGATCAACAACGGCATGGCCACAAACATGACCCCCAGATAGGTCACCTGCTGCAGGGGGTTGAATTTGTTCCGGGCGGTCGCCGGGAAAGGATGAGGTTCGCCACGAAAGATCCCGACGCCATAAAACAGGGCCTGGCGCAGCAACCGCCCCATCCATCCAGACCACTGTGGGCGATAATGCACACCATTGCTGCCCAGCAGCGTGGTCGCCACAAACACCAGGTAGGCGCACAGGAGCAGCCACCCAAAAATATTGTGCAACACCCGTGCGCGATCAAACGGAATCAGGGGCAGATCGGAGCCGGCAAAGTGCAGGCTGACACCGCTGGCAATGAGCATCACGAAAGAGAGGGCATTGCTCCAGTGCCAAATGCGCAACCAGACGGGGTACAATTCCACACCATTCTTCCGATGCGCAGGATGATCAGGAATGATTCTGTTCATGAAAACCTCCTTTCCGGGCAACCAGCCAACGTGCCATACCATGTCCCAACAGACCCAGAAGGGTCAACCCAAGCAGCAGCCCCCCGGCCCAGTCCAACCACAGGTTGCGGGTCATGCCGATGATGTAGGCGTTGTTCATCACCAGTGAATGGATAAAACCGGCCTTCTGCCGCTCTTCCGACGACCGGTAGAGATAGAGTTTTTTCAAGAGCACCGAGTTGCGGGAGTGACAGGCCACGCAGTCACGCAGCGCGAACCGTTTGTCCAGTATAAAATGATCCTGGGGGCGCGTGGAGCTGGTATGACACTCCACGCAGCGCACCGTCCGCCAGTGGCGCTGCAGATCCGGCAGCCAAGCATGCATATTCAGCAAGCCGGGAAAAGCGCGTCCGGTCAGTACCCGAATCTGTTCCTGGTTGCTGTGGCAATTCAAACAGATGCCGTTGTCCTGTCGCACCTGTTCCGGCATGTCGCGTACCCTGGTCTGGGAAAGACCATGAAAGGCATGGGGATTGTGGCAGGAAAAACAGGTAAAACGGTCCGGCAGCGCCTGCGCATGAACACTCCGCATAAACCCTTTCTCAATGGACTCAAACAGGACGTATGGAAATCCATCCTTTCCCTTGTGACATTCCAGACAGGAGAGCGACTCCTTTTTGGTTTCCGAAAAATGCGGAAAAGATTCAAATCCCGCTCCATGGCAGGCACGGCAGGTCAGTTTGGCGTGACTGGAAGCAGCCATTGCGGCGGGATCAATGGCCAGATTGCGCAAACCACCGGTCACCGGATCCTGATAGGCCATGCTTTTCATGCCATGGCAGCGCAGGCAGGCTTGGTCAGCAGCGGCAACCGGGTCGCTGCTGGCAAGCAGTGTCATCAACAACAGGAGCAGGCACAACATACGAATCGGAATCATCGGAGTTTCTGTAGCGTTGGCCAGGAGATACCGTACTGACGGCACCTCCGGGACTTGGTATACACTCTGCGGTTGCACTGTTCGATGCGTCAGGAGCTGCGGTTCGGGGAGATCAGCGCACCGCCCCCCATGGTGGTTTGCAAATCCGCAGGATGAAGCGCTCCTGCACAGTTGCCGTGCTTGCAAAAAAACCAAACCAGCCACCCCGCCAAGGCCATCAAACTGACCCACAGCAGCACTGCCATGGTGTGGGCGATGGTTACGATGGCCACAAACAGGACCACGGCAAGACGATCCATGGGCACGACCCACAGCACTGAGAGCAAGCCAACTCCGGCAACACACGTCAAAGGGATGGTTTTCATGGGGGTCTCCTCATTGTCCGCCTGGGAATGCACATCCGGGTGCTCCGTGCCGCCATGAGTCGGTTTTCGGACCTTTGCTTGTACAACAACAGCACGGGCCTTGTTCCGCTGCTCTTCTGTCCGATCTTCTCTGATCGACAAGAGAGCCTGCCATGCGACACGTGCTGAATGCGGCGCATAGAACATGCCATGCTGGCGATACAAACGGCAACCCGGTTGCGTTTTACAAACAGTTGTTTTGTCATGATATTAACTCTCACAGTGCCGCACGCATTGCACCATGCCACCCGTTTCCCACTGACACTGTGTGTCATGACACACGAAAACCGGGATCCTATGTCCCAATGCTTGGCACATACTGTCCCACCTATTGATGCAAGGAACAAGGATTGCCGAGTGGAGGAAACAGGGAACGGGTTGTGATTCTGCCACAGTCGTGACAGACTGAAGATGGGACACAGACTGTTTGCAAAGGGGTGTCAACAACACGGGCGGTCACTCCGGGCAATTCCGGAACCGATGGACGATCACACACGGGAGCTTGTCGAAAAACATGTCCGCTTATGGAAATACCTGTACACTGCCCAAAAACTGTGTGGCAGTGCTGGCGGGGATGGAAAAGAGAGTGGAGCAACAGGTGCGACGCATGCTGGGTACACTTGCCCCCCTCAAAACCCTGACTCTGCAAGAGAGCGTCATGACACCAGGATGCGAGGAATCTGTCGGTGTGCTCTTGGTGCCTGTGGGAATCAGCAAGGAGAGCAGGGAAAAGCTGTTGGGCCATTTTGATCAGGGGCATTGGGCCGCCATCCTGGTCGTTGATGCCAAAAAAGAGCGTTTTAGCCTCCTCTCTGCCGGCACTGCCCCAGGTGACGGCGAAGAGGAGATGTACCAATGGGAGAACATGCGGGAGTGGGTGGCGCACCTGTTACAGTTGGCATCCCTTCGGCTGGAAAGTTTTTTGTTGCGCGAAACCTTCAACGCCGTGACCATGGGTATTCAGGAGGCCGTCATCGTGGTAGACCCCCTCCTGAATGTGCGCAGTATCAATCCGGCAGCACGTACCCAATGCCGTTTTATCACGGCGATCACGTTGGGTTCTTCCCTGGAAACCATCCAGGATGGCTGCGTGCCGCAGGTGGCCGGACTGCTGCGGCGCGTGGTCACCACCCGCAAGGCTGAATGGAATCTCTCGTTGCAATGCCCCGACACGGAGAGTGCCAAGGTCGAGATTCGCATCTCTGCCACACCGCTCATGGATCCGCTGGGCCATTGCCACGGGGCGACTGCGGTCATTCTGGAACGCACCCAACTGGCTGGAACAGAGGAGTCCCCCCACAAACGGCAGAATTTTTACCGTATGATCGGGGCCAGCCCCCCCATGCAGGAGGTGTACGGCCTCGTGGAATCCCTGGCCAGCATGGATACCACCACCCTGATTACCGGCGAGTCTGGCACCGGCAAGGAGATGGTGGCCGAAGCCCTGCACATGAAAGGCACCCGCAGCCACGGGCCCCTGGTCAAGGTCAACTGTTCCGCCCTGTCGGAAACTTTGCTGGAAAGCGAACTGTTTGGACATGTCAAAGGGGCCTTTACCGGTGCCATCCGGGATCGTCCAGGCCGTTTTGAGGTTGCGACCGGCGGCACGCTCTTTCTGGACGAAATCGGGGATATCAGCCTCTCCATGCAAACACGCCTGCTGCGTGTCCTGCAAGAAAAAGAGTTGGAGCGGGTAGGCGACGCGCGCACCATCAAAGTGGATGTCCGCGTGGTGGCGGCCACCAATAAAAATTTGGCCGATTTGATTGCCCTGGGCAAATTCCGGGAGGATCTCTATTTTCGCCTCAACGTGGTGGAAATCGCTTTACCTCCCCTGCGCAAGCGGTTGGAGGATATCCCGCTGTTGGCAAGTCATTTTATCCAAAAATTCAATCACAAATACAGCAAGGCCATTGTGGGCGTCCAGGAAGCCGCCATGGAACTTTTCTTGCAGTACCACTGGCCGGGCAATATTCGTGAGTTGGAAAATGCCATCGAGCATGCCTTTGTGGTGTGCCGGCAGGGGATGATTCGCGTCAAGCACCTGCCCAAGCCCCTGTTGCTGGGACGTCCCTGCGCTGACCCCTCCGTGTCGGATCCTCCCGCAGAAAGTGCTGTGGAGAAGGTCAACAGCGATCCGGCAGAGAGCTTATCCCCCGGTTCCGACAAAGAAACCATTCTCCGCGCCCTGGAAGCCGCTCACTGGAACAGAAAAAAGGCCGCCCTGCTCTCTGGTATCAGCCGCAGCACCTTCTATCGCAAGATGGAAAAATATGGTATCCGATGAAACAGCGCGTTGCCCCGCACCTGCCCACTGGTGCCTGTGCGGGGCGGAGACACCTGTAGAAAACCATTGCACGACCGTTTGCACTATGCCATAATCGCCCCCCTTGGTTGTTTGCGGCGAACGTAGCTCAGTTGGCAGAGCCCTGGATTGTGGATCCGGTGGTCGTGGGTTCGAGTCCCATCGTTCGCCCCACCCTTATTTCCGTCCCCCCGGCGGGCCCCTTGTGGTGCCACGCCGTCACCGTCAGACCGACAAAAACAGACAAGCATTCGGCGAAAGTGGCGAAATTGGTAGACGCCCTGGACTTAGGATCCAGTGCCTTCGGGC
>JADGCE010000141.1:0-5678 GCA_015229095.1 Magnetococcales bacterium
CCCCCTGGTGGGGTCCAGGGGCAAAGCCCCTGGTGGGGCCGGGGCAAAGCCCCCATCGTGGCCCGAACGATGATCAGGGTCCGTCGGCATCAGGCCCAGGCGGTGGTGGCTGTGCTGCGGCATGGAGGCGGCATCGGCTTGGTGCATCTGCTGCCGGGGGAAAAAGGGGCGCTGCCCAGGTTGATGCGCGCTCTCTTTCAACCCGAAACCCAGCCGCAGGCCCAGGAGCGCTTGCTGATGGAGTGGGTGCGTCAGTATGGCCTGCAGCGGGCCCGTTTTGTGGGTCTGCTGGACCGCGCAGCCTATTTGCTGCTACCTGCCGATGCCCCCCCGTTGCCCAGGTCGGAGTGGGCCATGAATCTGCGCTGGAAAATCGCCGACCGCCTGCCATACCCTGCCGAACAGGCCGTGGTGGAGTTTTTTGATCTGCCTGCTCCGACCGACCAGGAGGAGTCGGGCAAAATCTATGTGGCCGTCGCCCAGGAGTCAACGGTGCAGCGGACGGTGGATCTCTTCCTGAAGACAGGGGTTTCCCTGGTGGGTCTGGATATTTGGGATCTGGCCGTGGGGCGGTTGGCGGATGCCCTGCCGGAAGATGCCCAGGGGCTGGCACTGCTGTACTGGACGGCAACGGGCGGCGTGATCAACGTGCGCCGCCACCGCACGCTGTTTCTGGTCCGCAGCCTGGAAACGCAACGGGATCCGCTCGGCCAGGCGTTGGAACCCTCCCCCCTGTCACCCCTGGACGACGCCCGTCTTGCCTTGGACACCCTGGCGGTCGAGTTGCGCCGCACCTTCCATTTTTATGAAAATAATTTTTCACAACCCCCTTTGGAGCATTTGTTTGTCATGCCGGTGGGGGAGCACTGTGACGAGGGGGCATGGTTGCAGGGGAGAGCGGCGGTGGATCATGGGGCCGTGCCAGAGCTCTATCCGTGGCAGAGAGAGCCCCTGCTGACCCCTTCTCCTGCCGGTGGAATCCGCCATGAAGCGGACTTGTTGACTGCCCTGGCGGATCGTTTGGGCGTGGGGGTGCATGCCCTGCCGCTGGATGGGATGGTCCAGAGCTCACCCAGCGTGCAAGAGGCGGATTTGCTCTGCTGCCTGCCGGCTCTGGGTGCCGCTTTGGGTTGGTTGTCCGAGTGACGACCGATGCAGCGGGTCAATTTTTATCAGGAGCGTTTTCGTCCCCGATCCCCCTTTTTATCGTTGCGCACCGTGGTGCTTGCCGGCCTGCTGCTGCTGCTCTGCCTGGGGGCGATCAGTGGGGAGTTGTGGTATGACTGGGTCAACCAACAGGAAAAGTGGGCACGCCAGGTGGGGCAGGGGGTGACGGTGGCGGCTTCTGCCCGGAATGCCGGATTGCGCCAATGTCGGCAGGCGTGGGAGCAACAGGCCGTGGCGGAGTTGGGGGGGCATGGGTGGCCCGTGACGCCGCTGCTGGAACTGTTGGCAGAAGTGCATCGGACGGGGATTGGCTTGACCAAGATAGAGATTGCCCAGGAGGGCAGGCAGCTGTTGATTCAGGGCGATCTGTTGCCGGGGCAGGCGGAGCAACTGCCCCACTATTTGCAGGCGTTGGCGCACCACTCCCGGCTGGTCGTGCAGGATGTGCGGCTGGAAAAAGAGCTCCCGACGACCCCTGCAGCCCCCGGGCGCGGGGGAGTGCTGTTAAAATTTCGCCTCGTTCTGGGCACAGAGGGGAGGGACGGCGGGTTGCCGGATAAACGGTCGGCTCCATGAATATGCGTCGGTATGATCGGCTTTCCCGTCGGGAACGCCTGCTGCTGTTGCTGACGATCCTGGCGGCGCTTCTTTCTGTCTGGTATCGCCTGGTTTGGATGCCCCTTTTCCAGGCGAAGCAGCAGGTTGAAACCCGGTTGGCAGAGCAGGAACAGCGGGAGGACACAGCGGGGGATGACCGGGCGCCTCCCTGGGAGGTGCAGGCCAGCCGCTGGTTGCCGGCGGGAGAGATCCCTGCAGTGCTCGACCGCTTGACCCAACCCAGAGAGGGGTTGC
This sequence comes from Magnetococcales bacterium, assembly GCA_015229095.1. GTDB lineage: Bacteria > Pseudomonadota > Magnetococcia > Magnetococcales > Magnetaquicoccaceae > Magnetaquicoccus. Next base: position 2,020 of record JADGCE010000141.1, read on the forward strand.
AGATGGTGGGTTTGGAGCTGCGTCCGCCCCGGTTGTTGTTTTCCTGCGACCAGGAGTCGGAAAAAGGGGGCCCTGTGACTCTTTTTCGCCACGAATTGATCCTCACCTGGGAAGGGGGCTATCCCGCCATCTTGACCTATCTCCACGGGCTGGAGCGTCTGCCCTGGAAAATTCATGTCGACCATTTGGACTATTCCATCCGCCACCCCTCCCTGGCGACCCTGCTGCTGCAACTCCATTTTTTCAGTTCCGCCCCCTCCCTGTTTGTGGATTAACCGACCGCCATCCGGTTCCCTCTGCGGTATGGCCACGCTTCATGGCGCATGGCCGGCATCGGAGAGGTCAGAATGGATTTGGACCAAAGGTTGCAAAGTGTTATGCGGCTCTTCTCCTTTCCGTCGTTTTGTTGCGCCACCGTTCGATAAATGGGTCTGTTTTTTAATGAAAATTTGTATTTGCTGCCGGCGTTGGCTACCCTGAATGGCACGGAATCCGCCAGAATATTGGCGTTTTTCCCGCCATGTTGGGTGAGGTGGTTGCCAGGCAGTTCCAGAAGGGACGGGATGGGTGACCCATGAACGCCAGGACGTATGAGCCACGTCAACACAGGGCACGCCGGCTGCTGTGCGCGGCCCTCCTGCTGGTGGGCGGTTGCACGGCTCCAGGTACCAGGGAGCGATTGGCCTCCCTGGAGTGGGTGGGTGGCGGCGGAAGGGGGGTGCCATCCGCCTTGGCAGAGCCGGATCTCTACCGGGGCTGGCGATTGAGCATGCGACTGGGTACGCCGGCCAAAGCCTCTGATGCCCGCTATGCTCTTCCTCAAACCGAGGAGTCCCCGGCACCTGGGCGGGTGGCGGCGGCGGTGGGGGGGCCGCGCCGTATCAGTGTGCACGTGGTACGCACGCCAGCGCGGACATTTTTTGAAAGTTTGGTCAGCCAGGATCCCAGCGTCAACATGGTCGTCCATCCGGAGGTCAAGGACGAAATTTCGGTGGAACTGAAAAATGTGACGGTGGATGAGGTGGTGGAGATTGTTTGTGAGATGTATCCGTTGGATTGTCAGCCTTTTGTGGGTCGGACACCGAATGGGGCTCGAGGCTACAAAATTTTTCCCTGGCAGTTGACCACTCGCACCTATCCGGTCGATTTTTTGTCGGTAGTACGAGGCGGTTATTCGGAAACCCTGGTTAGTTCGGGCAATGAGCGGGAGATTACCACGACCCGCAACAACAAGGAGCAGGGTAACAATATCACCTCCACACCCAGCGTGCCCGGCAGCGGGATGCGCACGGAATACAAGTCGGATTTTTGGATGGATCTGGAGGAGAGCATCAACGCCATCCTGCAACTGGGTCTGGTGGTTTCCCGGGTGACGGAAGAGTTGGATGAGCGGGGCAAAGCCAGCAAAAAAGTGACCCGTGTTCGCAAAGGTTCCTACCAGCCCGGCATCACGGAGAAGCGGATCAAGTACAAAAAGAGCGGGAAAGTGATCGAGACCGAGCGATGGCCCGGTACCTCGGATAAATCACAGGAGGCCCATGCCCCGGCCGAGGAGGAGGAGACCGATCTGTTTCCCACGGAGAAGGGGGTGGTGATCAATCGTCAGGCGGGATTGCTCACGGTGCGGGCCTACCCGCGAGAACACCAGGAGATCGCCTTTTTTTTGGAACAGTTGCGCAACCGCAGTCAGCGGCAGGTGATTCTGGAGGCCAAAATCCTGGAGGTTTCCCTGAACGATGGCGCGCAGTTTGGCATCGATTGGTTGGCCATCCGCAGAGGCATTGGCGGCACCATGCCGCCGTTGCGATCCGAGCCACAGGGGGGCGATACCTTTTCCAGTCGTGATGTGGTGTCGACGGATTCCCCGACAGGTCTGGTCGCCCGGGTGAGCAAGGGGTTGCTTGTTTCCCGTGCGGCTGGTGCGGACCAGCCCATCAATCTGGCCCTGCGTACCCATGATTTTATTGGTTTTGTGCATTTGTTGCAACAGCAGGGAACCGTGCAGGTGCTTTCCAGCCCACGGATTTCCACGGTCAATAATCAGAAAGCCATGATCAAGGTCGGCAGTGATGAATTTTTTATAACCGGCATGCGTTCTGGAAATATTATCGGTTTTGGCAGCGACCGGGCCGTTACTCCGCCGATGCCCACCATCGAAAGCATGTTTACCGGGATTTCGTTGGATGTCACCCCGCAAATCGGTGAGGGTGATATGGTGACGCTGCATATTCATCCCATGGTGACCGAGGTGCAGGACAAGATGAAGCAGTTTGTCGTCGATGACAAGCCGCAGAGTTTGCCCTTGGCGTTCAGCCAGACGCGGGAGACGGACAGCATCATTCGGGTGCGCAATGGGGATGTGGCGGTGATTGGTGGATTGATGAAAAACAGCGTCAAAGAACGGAGCGATCGTCTGCCGGGGCTGGGATCTGTCCCGGTGCTGGGCACCCTGTTCGGTCATGAGGAAAAGAAGGGGGAAAAGAGTGAGCTGGTCATATTGCTGCGCCCGGTGGTGGTAGACAGCCGCCAGGATTGGGATGGTCATGTTGTGCGGGCGAGCGAGCAGCTGCGTACTCTTGTACAGCCGCCGCCGTGAGGGCGGAGCCGGGGAGGCATGGTGGATGGTATGGTACAAATCTTTTGGTTATGGCAGGGGGAGTGGTCATATGAGCGGCGATAGAGAGAGGGAGAGCCGTAGTATTCAGAACGCGGAGGGTGGGGCAACGGACCCTGGGATGGAGCATCCCGGCGTGGCAAAACCGCATGCCTGGAAATGTTGGAGCGGGTGGGGTGTTGCCCTGGCCGTGGGTTTGGTGGCGGCTCCGGCGATTCGAGACCAATGGGTTTTGGGTGCTGCGTGTCGTGTATCCTCTCTGTCGGAAGCGGGAGAACGCTCTCCGGCACTTACCCTTCCCATTCCCCACAGACCAACCGAGTGGAAGCCATCCACGCCGCCTGTTTCGGCCAGTGCGGAACCCCTCAGGGGAGCAGAGCCAACCCGGGCCGTCGAGTCTGTCGGGGCAGGGGCTGATACGCAGGCGGTTGAGCTTGTCAAAGCGGCAACGGCCTCTTCTTCCGGGGCCGATCTTCTCCAGGAGAGGGTGGCGGTTCCGGCATCCGGGTCTCTCCCGGAGGGAGATGTGGGCAAGGTGACCTCCGAACCGGCCAAGGAGCCGGCAGGGGTGGAACCGGCCAAGGAGCCGGTGGCGGTTGCGGCCAAGGAGCCGGCAGGGGTGGAACCGGCCAAGGAGCCGGTGGCGGTTGCGGCCAAGGAGCCGGCAGGGGTGGAACCGGCCAGGGAGCCGGTGGTGGTTGCGGCCAAGGAGCCGGCAGCGGTGGAACCGGCCAGGGAGCCGGTGGTGGTTGCGGCCAAGGAGCCGGCAGGGGTGGAACCGGCCAAGGAGCCGGTGGTGGTTGCGGCCAAGGAGCCGGCAGCGGTGGAACCGGCCAGGGAGCCGGTGGTGGTTGCGGCCAAGGAGCCGGCAGCGGTGGAACCGGCCAAGGAGCCGGTGGTTGTTGCAGCCAAGGAGCCGGCAGCGGTGGAACCGGCCAGGGAGCCGGTGGTGGTTGCGGCCAAGGAGCCGGCAGCGGTGGAACCGGTCAAGGAGCCGGTGGTGGTTGCGGCCAAGGAGCCGGCAGCGGTGGAACCGGTCAAGGAG
>JADGCE010000141.1:5778-6703 GCA_015229095.1 Magnetococcales bacterium
CCGGTGGTGGTTGCGGCCAAGGAGCCGGCATCGGTGGAACCGGTCAAAGGACAAGCGGCTGTTGAGCCGGTCGCAGAGAGAAAAGTTGCCGAACTGGCTGGAGAACAGAGGGTTGTTGAGCCGGTCAAGGAGCGGGAAGCCGTTGACAAAGCCAAAGATCTGGGTGCGGCTGAACCGGCCAAGGAGGCCGTTGCGGTCACCGACTCCTCTGGAGAAGCTGTAGCCACTCAATTGCCGGATCCGGTTCCGACGCCTGTCCGATCGAGCAAAGAGTCTTCCCAGCGGGATGGCGTGGAGCAGCCAGTGGAGGCCAATGGCCATGCTGTGCCCCCTGCAGAGGGGTCGTCCCCCTCCCGGAAAACGGACCAGGGGGGGCATGGTCTGCATTCCATGTACCATGAGGGCAAAAAGCCGGCACCCATTTCGTTGGATTTTAAATTTACCATCCAGGTCGGCGCCTTTCTGGAACGGGACTTGGCGTTAAAACGGGCCTCCGAGTTGCGCCACAAGGGATATGATGCGTATATCCTTGAATCTACAGGTAAAAAACATTCAAAACAGATCTGGCAAAGCGTGCGCATTGGTCGATTTCAGGAGCGCAAGACAGCTTTGGAGGCCTTGGAGGTCTATAGACGGGCCGAGCGTGACAGATCGGCCTTTGTGAGCACGAATGATACCTTTGCAGGGGAGGACGGAAAGGGCAGTGCAGGGGCCGAGGTGGAATCCACACTGATGTTTTTGCCGGCTGCCTCGCAAGAGAAAGAAAAACCCTCTCCACCGACGGTCAGCCAGTCGACACGCGCCTCTCTGACGACAGATACGCCTGTTCCAGAGCCGGGCACGGCAGGGGCGGACAGACCTGTGGAGACGAAGCCTGTGGTGTCGGACAAGCCTGTGGTGTCGGACAAGCCTGTGGTGTCGGACA
>JADGCE010000142.1:0-4618 GCA_015229095.1 Magnetococcales bacterium
TTCCTGGCATGCTGATCCACTGAAACAGCCAGAATGAACGATTATATATAGGCACACAAAAAATCTCTAAAGATATATAAACATCTCAACAAACAATAATATTATATTTAACTCTGTTATTAAACACAAAAATTTATTTACTGTCTACATGAACGATCTGGTTCCATACCCGACCCATCGTTTTTTTTAAGAACAGAGTTCCCCTAAAATTTCCGCTTTTTCCAGGGCAAGCAGTTGGTCACGGCATTCTGCAGCCCGCTCAAATTCCATATTTTTGGCGGCCTTTTTCATCTCTCGCTCCAACTCCTTGATGCGTTTGCCGCGCTCCTGCTCTGAAAAGGGTGCCCCATAGGCTACCCCCTCCTCGGCCACCCGCCAGGCCGAGACCGGTGGCAGGGGTGCTGCGGCAAACTCCCCGGCCTCCGCAACCCCCTTGAGAATGGAAGTGGGCGTCACCCCATGGCGCAGATTGTACGCCTCCTGCACCTGCCGCCGCCGGTCCGTCTCCCGCAGGGCCCGCTCCATGGAACCGGTCACGCGATCCGCATACAAAATGACCCGTCCCAGGCGGTTGCGTGCCGCCCGGCCAATAGTCTGTATCAAGGATGTTTCTGAGCGCAAAAAGCCCTCCTTGTCCGCATCCAGAATCGCCACCAAACCGACCTCAGGAATATCCAACCCCTCCCGCAACAGGTTGATCCCCACCAGCACATCAAACTGGCCCAACCGCAGGGTGCGGATAATCTCCATGCGCTCCAACGTCGTCACATCGGCATGCAGATAGCGGACGGCAATCCCCATTCCCCGCAAATAGTCGGTCAAATCTTCCGCCATGCGCTTGGTCAAGGTGGTCACCAGGGTGCGAAATCCTTGCAGAGTGGTCTGGTGAATTTCGTAGAGCAGATCATCCACCTGCCCTTCCACGGGCCGCACTGTGCATGGGGGCTCCAGGAGACCGGTAGGCCGCACAATCTGCTCCACCACCTGACCGGCACTGCGGGCCAACTCCTCGGCGGCGGGTGTGGCAGAGACATAGATCGTGACACCCCGCAACTGGTCAAACTCCTCCAGACGGAGGGGGCGGTTATCCAGGGCGGAGGGAAGACGAAAACCATAGGCGACCAGGGTCTCCTTGCGGGAGTGATCCCCCCGGTACATGCCCCGCACCTGGGAGAGGCTCACATGGCTCTCATCGATAAACAGGATCGCATCATCCGGCAGATAATCCATCAAGGTGGGGGGAGGCTCCCCGGCCGCCCGACCGCTCAGATAACGGCTGTAGTTTTCTATGCCGGTACAAAAACCCAGCTCCTGCAACATTTCCAGATCAAAAAAGGTGCGACTCTCCAGACGCTGTGCCTCCAGCAGTTTTCCCTGCTCCTGAAAATAGGCCAGCCGTTCCCGCAACTCCGCCTTGATCTGCTCCATGGCCCGCAACAGGGTGGCCCGGCGGGTGACATAATGGCTGGCCGGAAAAAAGGTGAACCGCTCCAGCGTGCCATGCGACCGCCCGGTCAAGGGATCCACCAGAACAATGCGATCGATCACCTCCCCGAACAACTCGATGCGCACCGCCCGATCCTCCTCGTGCGGCGGAAAAATCTCAATAGTATCCCCCCGGACGCGAAAGGTGCCCCGTTGAAACTCCAGATCATTGCGTTTGAATTGAATTTCTACCAACTTTTTCAGAAAATGGCGCTGATCCACCTCCTCTCCCACCGTCACCGGCAATGCCATCTCCTGGTAGGAGTCCGGTGAACCGATGCCGTAAATGCAAGAGACCGATGCGACGATGATCACATCCCGCCGGGAGAGCAGAGAACGGGTGGCCGCATGACGCATCCGCTCGATCTGTTCATTGATGGCAGAGTCCTTCTCGATAAAGGTATCCGTGCGGGGCACGTAGGCTTCCGGCTGGTAATAGTCGTAGTAGGAGACAAAATATTCCACCGCATTATGGGGAAAAAAGGCTTTCATCTCCGCATAGAGTTGACCGGCCAAGGTTTTGTTGTGGGCCAAAATCAGGGCCGGTCGTTCCAGGGTTGCAATCACATGGGCCATGGTGAAGGTTTTCCCGGAACCGGTCACCCCCAGCAAAACCTGATCACGGCGCCCCTGCTGAATTCCGGCCACCAGGGCTTCGATCGCCTTGGGCTGATCCCCACAGGGAACAAAATCAGCCACCAGTTGAAACAAATGCCCCATATCCGTCAATCCTCCGACCGGGAGACCGCCGTCAATACCGCTTCATCCCCGGAGGGAATCCCATGGGCCACATCCTGTTTGCCGGTGCCCAGGATACGACGCACTTTTTTGCGGAAAGCCTGCTCTCCTCCCAAAACCTGCATGGCCTTGGGATTGATAAAACGCACATAGCCCCTTTCATCCACCACGGCTGCGCCAAACCCCGTCACGCTGGCTTTGTTGTCGTTGTTGATGATGCGAATCCCTGGCACCACGTCGCTGAGCTCATGGTCCAACTGGATCAGCAGATTGGGCCGATGGCCGTGAATCACGGTATCAATACCCAACTGCCGCAGCAGCTGGCTGACCTGCTCCCCGTAGCGCACCCCGGTCACCCCACTCCGCATGTAGTATTGTCGGACGTTGCGGATATCGCCCACCATCTCCAAACCTTCCCGATCCCTGAACAGGGCGTAACGCCCCTCATACAGCGCTTTGCGAAACCGGTCATTAAAATCGTTCAGGCTCTCCTCCTCCTGTTGCATCTGCCGCAGAAGGGCGAGCAGATTGAGGGTGGGATAACCATGCAGGTATAAAATATTGCCGGCAACATGGAGTATACCCTGTTGGCGGATAAAGTGGAGATGGTCGTCGTTCAAACGGGTTCGGAGACCTGTGGCTGCCCGTTGCACAATTTCCACTTCGTGGTTGCCCACCAACAGGATCACCGAACAGGAGTGGGGTGCAGAGGCTTGCAACGTGTACAAAAAATCCAGCACGGCGGGATTGGGATTGAGTTTGTTGAGCCAATCCCCCGTATGCACCACCTGGAGACGACGCAAGCCAGAGCGCCAACGGCCTTGCCGATCGCACAACCCCGTCAGCCACAGCACGTAAAGAACAGAGCGCAAATCGTTGTCCGTATCCGACAGGACCAATGTACACGACGGTGACTCTGGCGCGCTCCCTCGCCCGTTTTTTTGGTTCCCCATGGCAGCTTTCCTTGGCAACTCCACACCCACACCCATTCCCTCTCTGCCCAACCCTTCCCGACAGCGGCCCACAGCAAACCCCGTGCGGTACAAATCTTGCGGAAAGTGCAAAAACCTGGAACGTTGCAGCCGTGCAACCGATAAAATTAAACATAAAAAATCAACAAGATGCCACAGAAACCCACCTGGAACTACGGGCTGTCCAGCCCTGCGGCCAGAGGAGCGGCGTCAAACAGCGGAGAGTCACCATGTCAGAATATGCACAGATTTCGTGGACACCACACCCCCTGATCAGCCGGGATGGCTGGGATACCGGTCGGCTGTGGCAGCGCGTATGCTCTGGTCTCCAGGGTGCTCTGCATCATCTCCGCTCTGCAACATCCCCCAGCCTTGCCGGGGTGCAACCCGCAGCCCCAGCATGCCCGCTCCCGGAACCGCTGGCAACCCCTGTCGACAGCCCGGAGGCCACGCCTGCGGAGGGTACGCTCCCGGAGAGTGCCCTCCAGTTTCCCTGGACCGTGGTGCTCTCTGATACGGACAATGATTTCCGTACTGTTTTGCAAACGCTGCGCCTTACCGGTCTGTGCGACCAGAATGGTTGCTGGAACCCGGAGATCCGCAACATTCAGGTGGTTCACACCGGCGACTGGCTCAACAAATGGGATCCCAATCCCTATGTCCTGGATGGTTTCAAACGCCTGCAAGAGACAACACCCGAGGGATGCCGCCTGGTTCTGTTGAACGGCAACCATGAATTATCCATTTTACAGATGGCTGACAAGGGATTGCGCACACCCCTGACCGAGGAGGATCTCCATTTTATCCGCCGGCAAAACCTGCTGCACGTGGATCAGGGTACGCTGTTCCTGCATGGCTACCCCAGTGCGGATCTGCTGCTGATTTTGAAACAGTTTCAACGGGAAAATGTGCACAAGGAGGCCTTCAACAACCGCCTGCAAGAGCTCTTTTTTGAGGGCAGTTTCCCCCTTTTTCGGGAGGCCCGCAGCCTGCGGGTCATCGGTGACATCAAAAGCCCCAAATTTTATTACAATCAACGCGATCAAAATGGCCTCTACCGGGGAGAGGAGGTCGCGGCCGCCCTCCGGGAATTGGGCTTGACCACCGTCATCCACGGCCACAAACCGGGATCGGAGGTGCAGTCGGATTATGAACTGCCAGAGGAGGTGCCAGGCATTCGCCTGATCAACAACGACAACCGCATCCGGCAAACCCAGCGGGGAGGTTTACTGTTCAGCGCTCAGGGCGACGTGCTCTTCATAAACCCCCACACCGTGCGTGGGGCAGGAAGCGAAAAATCCATGAAAAAACGGCTATGCAAGTTGCTCGGAACACGACGGAAAAACCGGCAGACTCCTCAAGGCCGCGCCGACGCCGCAGTCCGCATGGCCGCCTGAACAAGGAGGGCACCCTGGCCGACACGC
>JADGCE010000142.1:4718-6691 GCA_015229095.1 Magnetococcales bacterium
TGGTCTGGATCTTGGCCTGGATCATCGTTGGGGCCACAACCGGGGCTTTGCCCCGGCCCCACCAGGGGCTTTGCCCCTGGACCCCGCCAGGGGGATAATGCCCCTGGACCCCTGCCACGCACTGGCTTCAATCCAGCCAGACAACGCGATTGCGCCCGCCATTTTTAGCCAGATAGAGAGCCTGGTCCGCCTTTTCAACGGAAACAGCAATCTCGGCTGTCGGATCCAGGGGAGAAACCCCGAAAGAGGCGCTGATCTGCAGTTCCTGGCCACCCTCCAACAGTATCCGGTTCTCGAACAGATTGGCCCGCACCCGTTCCAGTACGGCCTGGGCCTCTTTTTTTCCAGTACCCGGCAAATAGACCAAAAACTCCTCTCCACCATAGCGAAAAATAATATCCATGGGGCGCAACGAGGTGGAAAGAAACAGGGCGACCTGAACCAGAACCGCATCTCCAACCACGTGGCCATAAGTGTCATTGATTTTTTTGAAATGATCGATATCGATCATGGCCAACGTGCTCTGCTCACCGGTCTCGCAAATCCGGTTTCTCTCCCGTTCCAAGGTGGAAAGCAGCTTGGTCCTGTTCAATGTCTTGGTAAGAGGATCCACCTGAAAGAGGTAGTCATAAATCATGAACTGCAGGGTGCTGACCGAAAGATGAAAGGCTGTTTTTTTAACATTGGCCTCATCATATTCTGCCGAGGAGATACGCCGTTTTGCTTGCCAGGAGAGAAAAAGATCCCGGTAGGCCAAATGCATACGTTGATGGATCAGACAAATGTCACTGACAATGGGCGCCTGACGCAGCGCATCGTGGATATCATGCTCCAGCCAACGGCCGAAACGACAGGTTTGATGCGAGTTCTCTTCGATAAAGGTACTCTCCAACGGCTCATCACACACCACGGCCCGCAAAAAAGTCGATATCCAATCATCGTGGTACAACGACAGCAACTCCAGACGGTTCAGGATCTCCCTGGCCTCTCCTGTAGATATCGGTGTATCAAATTGCTGCATGGTTCTCTCCCGCATACCATTGGAAAACCCTGTTTATGCTCCGGTTTCATCCAGATAGCACCCGAAAAACAAGAGGCGGCACCCCGCTTGGACAGGCAGCAGCCTGCCCAGACGGGGCACAGCCTCGCAGGATTTGATTAACCCATACCATCCAGAAAAACAAGCCCTGCCGTTATCCCACACGTTCAGAAGGGCGCACCAACCGTGACAACAGACAGGAGGCGCGATGGATCAGACAATCTTCAAACTCTCCAACTCTCCACCTCCGGCGAGATGGGAGAGCACCCAACCCGGTTTGCGCCCCTTGCCGGACCAGGTTTGCTGGGCATCATGGGGATTCCGGTATTTCGGTGGCATCCGTACACCCTTGTCACTCCTGGGGCTCCTGCCCTGGGCAGCCATGAAGGCTGCGACGGAGGAAAAGCCTGCGGCCTTGGCCATCTCCTGCATCCGGTTGAAGATATCTTTTTTGTCCTCTTTTTGACGCTGTTTGATAAGACGATCCACATCAGCCTGCAACGAGACCAACTCTTTCAGAGACAACTCCAAAATAGCCGTCTGAATTTTGGGTTGCTCCACTTCTGCTTTTTTCTCCTTGGCCATAACATGTTCTCCTTGTGTAGAGTGATGGAAAGCGGGCGCCACCGCACAAATACCCGGCGCGAAATCGGGAAAAAGAAGATCCGTATCCAACGACACGGGGAAACAATACAACTTTTCCAGTCTAGCAATTTTATTTCAACACAGCCACCAAAAAAATTAAAAAGAGGAGAGAATGCTGATAGGGGGGGTATTGTATGCCTTCTCCAATCGATGGGCGTGCTCCCGCCGTTTGCGCACTGAACTGAGGAGTGGACCTTGAGCATCGTTTGGGCCACCGATGGGGCTTCGCCCCACCCCCACCAGGGGCTCTGCCCCTGGACCCCGCCAGGGGGATAATCCCCCTGGACCC